>NZ_KV786759.1:32531-48290 GCF_001806955.1 Burkholderia sp. HMSC10F09 | reverse complement strand
CGAGCCGCGGGGCGCCGGGCAGCCGCCGGCGCTCGCGGAGCGCCGCGCAACGCGGCCGAAACGCCGCATTTTATCAGGCGCGGCGACGCGCTCGCGTCAGCACGCGCCGCCGCTGTGGTAACGTGCGCCTGTTTGCCGGCATGCCGGTGCGCATGCCCGTTCCCCCGTCCCGATATTCCTGTATGTCCCGTTCCTCTTCCGGCCGCTCCACGGCCTCGTCGGCTCGCGGCAAGCCGCATACGATCCGCATCATCGGCGGCGAGTGGAAACGCACGCCGCTCGCGGTGCTCGACCTCGACGGCCTGCGTCCGACGCCCGATCGCGTGCGCGAGACACTGTTCAACTGGCTCGGCCAGGATCTCGAAGGCCAGCGCTGTCTGGACCTGTTCGCGGGCACCGGCGCGCTCGGTTTCGAAGCCGCGTCGCGCGGCGCGGCGAACGTCGTGATGGTCGAACGCCATCCGCGCGCCGCGCAGCAGCTGCGTGCGATCAAGGACAAGCTGGGCGCGCGCACGGTCGAGATTGCCGAGGCCGATGCGCTGCGGCTCGCGGCCGGCCTCGCGCCGCGCTCGTTCGACGTCGTGTTCCTCGATCCGCCGTTCGGCGATGCGGCCGCGCTCGCGCGCGCGATCGCGCTGACCGCGCCGCTCGTCGCCGACGGCGGCGCACTGTACGTCGAGTCCGGCGCCGAGCTCGACCTTTCCGCACACGACGCGCTCGCGGGCTGGCAGGTCGCGAAACACGGCAAGGCCGGCGCGGTCCACTATCATTTGCTGCGGCGCGAAAATGATGAATAATGCGCGTTCCAAAAGAGGCGGCGCGCCCGAACGGCGACGCACGTCCATCTGTGCAGTGGCGTGCACGTCGCACCGCTGCTTCCCCGTTTGCGTGATGACAGGAGGAGCGACATGGTAGTCGCCGTGTATCCCGGTACGTTCGATCCGCTGACGCGCGGCCACGAAGACCTCGTGCGGCGCGCGTCGAGCATTTTTGACACGCTGGTCGTCGGCGTCGCCGACAGTCGCGCGAAAAAGCCGTTCTTCTCGCTCGAAGAACGTCTGAAGATTGCGAACGAGGTGCTCGGCCATTACCCGAACGTGAAGGTGATGGGCTTCAAGGGCCTGCTGAAGGACTTCGTGCGCACGAACAACGCGCGCGTGATTGTGCGCGGGCTGCGCGCCGTGTCGGATTTCGAATACGAGTTCCAGATGGCCGGGATGAACCGCTATCTGCTGCCCGACGTCGAGACGATGTTCATGACGCCGTCCGATCAATATCAATTCATTTCGGGCACGATCGTGCGTGAAATCGCGCAGTTGGGTGGCGATGTCAGCAAGTTCGTGTTCCCGTCCGTCGAGAAGTGGCTGACCGAGAAGGTCGCCGCGATGGGCGGCCCCGCCGCTTGATGCAGGCTGGCCGATTTCGTCGCGAGATCGGCCGGTACTAACTGCCGCCGGCGCTGGTGCATTCGGCTCGGTGCATCGGCGCTTACAGCGTCATCCGGATGCCTTCAGGCCTGAGCGCCGCCGTATCGGACACTCGGCATCGTCGGCCGTCATGTCTTGTCATGCCGCGGCCGCCGACGCGATCGCTAATGCGCGAAACGGCTCCATTTCCCCCTCGATGTCCCGCTCCCGTCGCGTCGCACGCGATCCCGGGCGGCCGGCCGAAAAGCTATAATGCATTGTTTTTTCTAGGAAAGCTGGTGGCAGTATGGCTTTGATGATTACCGACGAGTGCATCAATTGAAAATTGGGGTCGGATTCTAATTTAACCGTGGCCCAAGGCTTTCCAGCTTTTCCAATTGTCCGAAATCATGTTTTTGCAACTCAACCGCAACTCAGAGGCAAAAACATGGCGACATTCAGTCAGCGTAACGGACGCTGGCAAGTCAAAATTAATCGCAAGGGATTTCCTACGCAGTACAGATCATTTGCGACGAAGGCAGAAGGCCAAGTCTGGGCGCGTTCCGTCGAAACGGCGATGGACGACGGAACGTGGGTCGATCCGGCAGGCACGACCGACGTCACCTTCGGAAAACTGCTGGAGCGTTACAGAGAATCCATTACGCCGACAAAGCGTAGCAGGCGCAGCGAAGAATATCGGATCGGCAAAATGCTGCGCCACAAGATCGCCGAGTACAGCATGCGAAATTTGACCGCGAGCTTGGTGGCCGATTACCGCGATCAACGTCTCAAGGTTGCTACCAACTCGTGCGTCTGCCGCGAACTCGCAACGATCAGCGCGGTGATCACGCATGCGCAGCGTGAATGGGGGCTTTCAATAACCAATCCTGCGAAGCTCGTGAAAAAGCCGCGATTGCCGCCCGGTCGAAATCGCATATTGAAGCCAGCCGAGCTTGATCGCCTCTTGCATGAACTGCATGCGGAGCGCCACGAATTGCGGAGCAGGTGGTTGCTACCGCTCGCCAAGCTTGCGCTGGAGACAGCGATGCGGCAGGGCGAATTGCTGTCACTGGAATGGAGGCACGTCGATTTCGATCAGCGCACGGCCTATCTGCCGATGACGAAAAACGGCAAGGATCGGCATGTTCCGTTGAGCAGTGCCGCGATCGCGATTCTAGAGAGCTTGGAGCGCATCGACGAGCGCGTCATTCCGATCACTCAGAATGTCGTCTTGTGCGCGTGGCCGCGAGCATGCAAGCGCGCTGCAATTGAAAACTTCCACTTTCACGATCTACGGCACATGGCAACGACGAATCTTGCGAAAAAGCTGCCGAACGTGATCGAGCTTGCATCCGTGACCGGGCATTCCAACGTTCAGATGCTGAGTCGGTACTATCACACGTCAGCGGGCGAACTGGCGAGAAAGCTCGGATAAGCCTCGATAACTTGTGTATACCGTACACACGGGAAATCTCGGAAAACTTAGTTCCTTGATGACGAAGCCCTGTTAGATTGCGTACGAACAGGGCTTGTATTTGCTTCAAACGTCGGTTCAACCGACGTTCGCTGGATGTCGATCATGCCGGCTTGGCGTTGAGGTCGGCGAGCTGCTTCTTCGCCTTGTCGATGCGATGGGTCAAGTCGGCACGCTTTGCTGCGACCGTCTGGCGCTTGGCGGCCCGCTTTTGCGCTTTGATGCGCTGTTGCTCAAGGTCAGCGACTTCGTGCAAGCCGGATCGGCTCAGGATTTCGTGGTATCTCATGCGTGTTGCCTCTATCGTTGCGTGCAGGTATTTATGCTGATGGAGTGGTGACAGGTGCCGCACTAGATCGCTGTCCTGCCGTGTCGGATAAACTCGATCTATCATTAAAATGACGCGAGGGGCTGACAATGGACGAAGAGCTTGCCAATGATGTGCAGGGAATCGCTGCTGATAGTGAAAAAGACCCTGGGCCTGCGGACGCGGATCGAGAGGCCAAACGCGCTGCCGCACGGTTGAAAGCAAAAGAAAGCCTTATTGCGTCATTGGCAGGGGGCGACTTCTCGAACCAGCAGACTCGCGTCGCTCACATTCTGAACTTGCATCCCGCTGCGAGAAACAGCGATGTGGCGCTCGCCCTCAAATACTGGGAAACATTCCAGCCTGAAATATACAATCCTGGCGGTATCAAGCCGGCGGACTTCTTCAAGCTCGACCGTGTGCCATTTCTCGTGCGTGCTCGGGCGAAAATCCAGAACGAGTACGAGTTATTTCAAGCTGAGGAGAAGGTACGGCGTCGCCGCAAGGGGCGCGAAGACGAGATGCGCGAGGCCGTGTTGAACGACGAGGCTCCACGGCAAATGCTTCAAGTATTTTCGGACGAGACGGGAAAAGGCGAGGATCACGTCATCATAGGGTCCGTGTGGGTGCTGAACGGTCGCGCTGTGTATGACGTATCCAAGGCCATCAGGGATTGGCAGGCGGTCTCAAAGTTCGCTAGACGAGAAATTCACTTTTCGGCGTTCGGCAAGGGAGACGTGGATGCCGTAACAGATTATTTGAACGTCGTCGCC
This sequence comes from Burkholderia sp. HMSC10F09, assembly GCF_001806955.1. Lineage (NCBI taxonomy): Bacteria > Pseudomonadati > Pseudomonadota > Betaproteobacteria > Burkholderiales > Burkholderiaceae > Burkholderia > Burkholderia sp. HMSC10F09. Next base: position 44,330 of record NZ_KV786759.1, on the reverse strand, counting down.
GCGAATCGAGAATTTTTGAGCTTCAAGTTGATCGCTGTGAACAAACGTAACTCGCGGCGTCCGATCGATGAAGTGGTGCAGCGGCTGCATGAGTTCATGCTTGTGCGCGGACTTCGTCACGAGATCGAAAGCGGTCGTGTTGGCGTGCCGCGTCACGTTGCTGTGACGATGGACGAAGAGCAGTCTATAGATCGGATTGCGTTGACCGAGATCCGCAACCGAGTCTCTGAAGGTATCGAGCGAGCGAACCTAGACGGCGTTACGTTGGACGAGCGATTCAACACCGTGTCCTCCAAAGACAGCGCATTGGTGCAATTGGCGGATGTAGTCGCTGGTGCAGCGAATCGCCAACTAAACTTCAAAGGCGAGCGTAATTACAAGGACGAAATCGCCGACCGTGTGATGGATGTACTAGAGCTAAAACTGGAAGAGGATGAGGCGCCTGGAGTAGACGCAGCGGTGCTATTCCGAATTTAGGAGCAAGCGGCTACGCGATAGACGATTACCCGTTGCGGAACTGATACACTGTGGCACGCGTTTTCCACGGAGGGACCACGCGTGGACTTTTTTAACCGGCTCTTTTCTGGGCTCGTCAAAGCGCGACTGCCGGGCGGTGTCGTCGGTCGAACCTACCTTGCAACCGCAGCGGTTTGCCTCGGTCTGTGTGGCGTCGGATTGTGGATACATGTTGAATGGTTGTCCGCTTTGGCAATCGGTGGGGTCATCGTGATTTTTTGGCTCGGATCGGACAAGGCGAGCAAATTCGCAATGCAGTATCCATTTCTTGCTACGTTGGAAGGCGCCCAGATCACCGCTTACCAGAAGGCAATTCTCGCAAGCAAGAACATGCCGTCTATCGACACAGCCTTCCAGGCTTCGGCAATCGAAGCGCCGCGCACGGGAGATGCCAATATATTAGCGGCTTCGGCTGGTATGAGCAGCAGTGCCGCGAGCGAACTGGAGCCGGTAGCAGAAGATCCGGAGGAAACGGAATAATGCCTGCCGCGCGCTTTCTGAGCATTCTTATTTCTGCGGACGCTTCGCAGCCTACAACCGCGGTCAAGGAAGCGATGGACAAATCGCTTGACTGGTTTCGGTTGGCGGACAACTACTACGTAGCTTATTCGACAGCATCATTGAATCAATGGAAGTCAAGGTTGGCTCCTATTGCAAAGCCGAACGGATTTTACTTCGTTGCTCCACTCAGCATGGAAGACAAAGTGGGGTATGTGACGCGCGCCTTCTGGGATTGGGTCGACGAAATGCCCGAGAAGCATAAAAAGAAAAACATCAAATAACAGGAGGAGGGATCCGTGAGGTTATTAGGGGAAGTCATAGACCTCCTGAGTGCCAATGACGGCTCGCTCACAGGGGCGTTGTTGAAAACCAAAGTGTTAATGCACAGGATCGGTCACAAGGAATTAGCCGGATGGGTTAACGATGAGCTCAATGGGTACAAGGACGAAAATTTAATTCCGACGTATCGAGTTGTGCGCGCTCGAATAGTAGGGAATGTAATGCTGCCTGGCGGTGCGCGGTATCGCAGCCAAACGTTGCCGACAGCGCACTTGCCTGAGGACATCAGGCAGAGTTATACGGAATGGCCGATGCCACAGTCGATCAGCGTGCTCGAAACTCTGGCGGCACAAACACAATCATTGTCAAACGCCATTGCGCCCGAGATATACGGCACGTTCGGCAGCGGATACGAAGCCGCGCACGTCACTAGTGCGTGGCGACAGATTGAGCCAGGGCAGGTGCAGAATATAGTTGTGGAAGTGCGTTCGCGACTGCTTGATTTCGTGCTCAACCTGCAAGATCAAATCGGTGATGTGCCGGAGAGTGATATGAAAGAAGCCGCGAAAACGGTGGATGCCTCTGGAATGTTCAATAACGCGATGTTTGGCGATAACGTCACGGTTGTCATCGGGCACGGCAACGTCACCACCAGTATCAACACGGTGCAGAAGCGTGACTTCGATTCCCTGTCTGCTGCGTTAAAAAAGGCAGGTGTTGACGACGAAGACGTGGAAGCCCTGAGGACGGCCATTTCCGATGATGATTCGGCAGGTGCGGTAGTGGAGAAAGACCGGTTCGGGCCAAAAGTGCAGAACTGGTTCGGAAGCATGATCCGAAAGGCTGCTAGCGGCGGTTGGACCATCGGCTTATCTGCGGCAGGGGCTGTATTGGCCGCCGCGATCAACGCTCACTACGGATTCAAGTAGGTTTCAGTGCAATCAATTGTGCGATTATCAGGTTGCATCCGGTGAATGCTACGATGTCGCCACCTGAACGACAGACGAAACCTATGGTGCGGATGGCGACGAGCGAAGAACGACTGACGCGCGCGAAACTACTGGTAGCAGCAGCCGAAGAGGAAATGCTCTTGGCCATCATGTTCCATGAGACGTGGAAGCCGACCGCTTACGATGGCGACCTTCGGGCGCGTATCGGTGGCTCCTATGCGGCTCATACCTTCGAAATCATACGGCTTGCTCTGCGGCGCGAAGTGGTGATGGCACTGATGCGCTTATGGGATGACCATCGGCAGGCTCTGAAGCTGAATTCCATTGTAGATGTTCTTCAGAGTGCTGAATGTTTTGACGGACTTATGCGAGAGCGCATCGCCGCCATCGGAGTACCCGAGGAAGAAGCTGATGCGTTGCGCGATACCCATCGGAAGTTACGCGATGACATGGTGGCGCTAGTGCGCAAGCATACGCACAGCAACGACCCGTCACCACTACTCGACCGGTTGCGCACCATCCGCCATGAGCGGCTAGCGCATCGGCAGGCAGAGCAACCGACCGACCCTGCTGGACTGCTAGCCACTGATGAAGAGGTAGAAGACCTCTATCAGGACTCGAGAAGAATCATAAACTATATGGCCCTACTGCTACTGGGAAGATCATTTTATCTTGCCTTGGGCTCCGGTCGTCCATATCGAGAAAGCGCTGGATACTTCTGGGAGTCGGTGCGTGGAGAAGGGGCCGAAGGACATCCGCGCGTCGAACGCGCGCAAAGGCGACGGCCTCTGTGAATATATACAATCGCCGAGCTCCGCTATTACAGATAGCTGAGCCGGTGCGTCGCATCCTCGATTAGTCGCCGAATCGTGCGGGGCAGGACACACCCTCGGCCTGGAACTTGCCATCGGCGCATCACTTCTTGCCGACGAAGCCCGACCGCATCTGTCCGCTGATAGCCTCGATCTGAGCGTCGAGCTCTCCAGCGACGACTGCGGCCTTGAGCGTGTCGAGCGTCGGAATCAGGTCAGCGAGCGTCCCGATTTCGATGGCTGTCTTGCCCTTCGCAAGCTCCAGCGTTTTTGCACCGTACTTCACGTGCATATGAACGCGGCCGTTCTCTGCGGTCCACCACCAAGCACGGACACGCTTCTGCACTTCCAAGTTACGTCGTTCGCCGGTTTCTGCATCCTTCACCGAACGAAACTTCGTCGGTGTAAACGACGTTCCAGCCTGTTGAGCCTTGGCGAGTTCCGTCTGTTCCCAAATTTGCGCGATCAGTCGGTTACGGCGTTGCACGATCTGCGGCAGTGCACCGGGCCGTTTCGCAGCGACGATCTTCAGATTTGCGATTGCGCTCATGTATTCCTCCTATGACGTTTCAATACAGAGGAGGATGTGTTCCGTGTGGCGTGGGATCAAGAAAAGATTGATCCGGTGTCGCGCTCCGCTTGCTAGCTCACGTCATCGAAGATTTCAGCGGGCGAAGTCATAGGTCGAGCCACAAGAGATAATTCTTTGGGGATATGGGTAGCAATATTCAGATGCTCGTTGTAGCAGACGCTCGACCGCTTCGCTATCGCGGCAGCTACAACGAAGCAGCGCTTCTGGCAGTCTGGCTTCTTGAAACTTCGTTTCTGCGAATCCCGCTTTGCCATCGCGCGATCTCAGAACAAACATATCTGGAACAAAGCGCCTATGAGCAACTGCGCCGACATAGGCGTCATGCCGAAGTCGGTGCGGCGAAATAGGCGCACATGAGTTGCGAGCGAACGAGCGAAGCAGCTCAGGTGGCTTATGTGGAAAACATCGTTACCAGAAGATTTTACAGAAATTGAAGTCAAGGTGAATCTAAACCCTCTTCCGCCATTCTTTGAAAATGAATGGCGAATGGCCCTGGACTCCCTCTTCTTTCGTTATCAAGGTGGAATTGCACCGCTCCTATCTCTACCGCTATAGCTCTACCAGCAAGCAGCGACATCCTTCACGTCGCTAACCCCATCCTCGCCCTGTCCGTTATTCCAGATAGCTATAGAATCTGGCGAACTTCTGGTCGTTTCCGACCAATGCAATACTATTACCGGCCATGTGTCGTTCGGGCCTCATCTCTTGCATCGACCTACCTGGCGATTACTGGGGAGCAGATTGCTCGCATGCATCATCGCCATGTATTACTGCGTTTGTAGTTGTATGTTGTAGGTGGGAGAGCGCTAACAGCGTCGAGACTAGCGAGCGTTGTTGCGCTTCCCTTGGTTGCCAAATACGTGTTTGTCAATTTGGAATCTGTGAGACGAGTTAAACTAGTCTTTTAACTCGGTAGTATTTATACCGCTGCGTCAGATTCGATGTGGAACATCGAAAATTAGCGGGTTCTTGCCTTGTACAGTCGCTCGTCCGGTCAACCGACAATTTTAGCGGCAGCACACACGTCACTTGTCGGTTTAACCGACATGTCATTTCGACATCAGGTCGAAATCAAAGGTTTTTGCTAAAACCTTTTGTTATCGCGTAAGCGCTTGTTTTCTCTGACATCTACGTGGTGTCATTCCTTTGTTGATCCGTAAAACTAAAGAATACATCCTCTGGACATAGATTTTGTTTGTTCAGGGGCGAAATGAAGCAGGCCAAGACATTTACGGAAAAGGAACTCAAGCAGGTACTGACCTACGTCTCGTTGCGACGCCATGCGTTGCGTAACCGAGTGATGGTGCTCCTGACGCACTGGGCTGGCATGCGTGTAGGAGAAGTCGCCGCGTTGCTTGTGCGAGATGTGCTTGATACGGACGGTTCGATCAAGTCAGAAATTCGGCTTGCTCCCGAGCAGACCAAGGGCCGACATGCGCGCACGGTTTTCCTCGGGCAGAAATTGCGGCGCGAGTTGGCCGGGTATGTTTCGAGCTTGAAGAACCCGAGGCTCGACGGCCCGCTGTTTTATACGCAGAAGCGGGCCGGGTTCACGCCCAATACGCTCTGTCAGTATTTCCACTGGCTCTATAAGGAAGCGGGTATCCACGGCGCGAGCAGTCATTCAGGTCGACGTTCGTTCATCACGAATCTGGCGAACAAGGGCGTCGGCGTCCGCGTGTTGATGTCGCTCGCAGGGCATCGAGATATTTCAACTACGCAGCGATACATCGACGTCAACGACGACATGCAGCGCAATGCCGTGGACCTCGTGTGATGAGGCGTGCGAATCCTGCTCAGTTAGAAGCGCGTCGCCGGTTTGCGCTAGCGTTCAGGCGCGAGAACAGACCTGACCTGACGAACGTACTCGGTAACGGCTGGTCGCTCGGACAGGACATGCGCCGGATGACCGATCAGCAATATTTCGCGAAAGCAGTACAGCTATTCAATCGGCGCATTGGCATTGCCCGGTTTGCGTTGGCCGACAAGCAGACCTGTTCAGGGTCACGAACGTATAGAAAACCTACGGAGAAAATCTCATGGCTAGTTGCGCAGGTCGTATTCTCAACCAAGCAGGACAGCACTCTGCGACCCTCTATCGGTGCACGAAATGCGGCGCTGTCGGATGCCGCGATCATCGCTGTACGAACCACAATTGGAGCAGCAACGACGGTTGCTTGCGTTGCGGAGGTCACGGCACTATGAAGCCTGTTCCGTAAGTTTCCGGAGCGGCGGATCGAATTGTCGGTTTAACCGACAATCCAGGGGGAAGTCAGGTACCCTTGGCGGCTCTGGCGAACGCCTCGGCGAGTTTATCGAAATGCTTTAGGGCGGCAGGAGTGAGTTCGATCTGTTTGCGCCGCGAGTCGTCGGTGTCGCCAAGTGTGAGCCACCCTTTTTCACGCATCGACTTGAGTCGGGCGTGCAGTGTTGCCGGCGAACCGAGATCACTCTGTGCCATCATGTCGCGTACGGAGAGGCGCTCGTTTTTTTGCGTCATGCGAGCAACGAACTCGAGGATCTTTTCTTCGAGTGGGTCAAGCGCCGGTAGCGACGGAAGTCCGCGTAAGGCTTCGGTAAGTTGCAGAAAGCGTAGGTAGATATCAGCTGGGCGTGTCATATCGAGTCCGACGCTCCGTTGACCAGAACGCTCACACCGCCGTACGGAAAACGAAGATCGACGCGTCGGCGGTGTACATCGGAACGGGGAATTGTACTTCAATGAGCAACTGGCGCTTACGGTTGGCATCGGTCATCGGCACTGCCTTGGTTTTCGTTGTTTCGCTCTGGGTGAATCAAGAGGTGTTCACGCATTCGGAGTTCGTGCGTGGCGTGAACTGGATCTACTTGCCGTCGGGCGTCAGGCTTCTTGCGACATTGCTGCTCGGTAGCGATGGCGCTATCGGCCTGCTTGTAGCAAGCTGGCTGGTGGACTTCCTGTACTTCTTTCCTAACGATCCGATCCGCTCGATAGCTGGTGGCATAATTGCGACGGTTGCTCCCTATGCGACATATCGGCTTGCAAGAGAGCATTACGGCCTGCATGCCTCGCTGACCAATCTCACGCCGAAGCGATTGCTTATCCTAGCCCTTGCCTTTTCCGTTGCGAACCCGCTGTTGACTAACATCTGGTTGGCGTTGCGCGGGCAAACGACGAATATTGGCGAACGATTCTTTGCCATGTTCGTCGGTGATCTGTCTGGCACTCTAATCATCCTGTACACCATAAAGATACTGCTGTCGGTACTTCCAGGCCCGGCCGAGCGTCGCAACATGACGCGGAAAGACCGTGCCGATGGGGACAAACGGATCGTATCAGGATGAGCTTTGATTGATATGTTTGCCTTCCATTGCGGACAGCGCTTCCAGGAAGATTGCCTGTAAAGCGGGCAGCGTTTTGTCGAAGGCATCAGACAAGCCCTGCTGTCGGCTTAACTTTTCCAGCTTTGTCCGGTAGAGCCGGGCGGCCTCGCATCGCTCATCGATGGGAACGAGGAAGTATTCCCCACTCTGGCTTTTCGTGGATTCGATGACCTTGGCGAGTCCTTGTTCCTGCAGATCGAAAGCGCCGCCGATCGCCTGACCTCGGCTGCATCCTAGCAGCAGATGCAGCTTGTCGAGTGAGATAGCACCTGTCGCCAGCGCGATGTCGAGGGCACTTGCTGAGAACACCGATGTATTGAGGGTTTTCGCAAGGGCGGTTGCGAAGCGTCCTTGGTACAAGGACATGAAATTGTGAAAGTGGGTGATCGCGTACATATCTTGCCGTGGGTAGTCGCGCATGGCGTGGGCCGGATTAGGGTTGTTGCGATATGAAATTTATAACGATATAAAAATTATAGCACCAGAAGAGCAAGTACAAGAGCTCGCCCAAACAAATACACTGGCTTAGTCTGTCGATGGTGTTATCGTCTGCGTCGCCTTGCTTCCATCGCAGTCAGGGCTTCCATGAAGATCGCTTGCAGGGTAGGAAGCATCTTCCCCAGCGCATCGGATAGGCTCATGTCGGGGCCGAGCCGTTCCAGCTTGGCGCGATACAGCCGAGCAGCTTCGCATCGAGTATCGACGGGCACGAGGAAGTATTCGCTGTTCGGGCTTCTTGTCGATTTGATGACTTGGGCTAGGCCCTGCTCGTGCAGATCGAACGCGGCACCTACTGCCTGGCCGCGACTGCAACCGAGCAGCAGATGCAGCTTGTCTAGTGAAATTTCGCCGGTGGACAGCGCGATGTCGAGCGCCTTCGCCGTGAACACGGAAGTGCCGAGCGATTTTGCAAGAGCGATAGCGTGCCGCCCTTGGTACAGCGACATGAAATTGTGGAGCCGTGTGATTGCGAACATTTAACCCCTTGCTACGCTTTATATCGGACATCATCATGTGATGCACGATATAAAGAGGGTGGCGAGGGGGTGTGGATCATCAAGCAATATTCTGATTGAAAATCGTCCGGTCAACAGACAATGAACTCATTTCTTACAAGTAATCATTGCTGGCTGGCGTTTGATCTTCGAGCTTCATATCAAAGCAGCAGATTTCATATGAGCCATCGGGGTACGCGCGAAGCAAAAGGGGCATTGCTTGTCCCGCTTTTGGGATGTTCAACTTCCCTATCATTTCGATAAGTCGATCTTCATCGATCGGTTTCATGTAATGAACTAGGTTGCATGATTTCATTTTTTCCAAAGCAGCGACGAAATCCTCGCTGATCTTTCTCTTGTCGATTTTCGGGGCTTTGACTGGCTTGTCTTTCCGCCGTTCTTCCGAAATTTTACGACGAATTGCATCGAGCCCATCATTTTCCTTTACCCATTCAGCGAATGTCTGCTCTGTTTGACCTGCATCGTTGGCACGTTGAAGAATGAGTGCGTCCGAGGAAGCCTGTCGTCGCTCTTCACCTCTATAAATCCGAGAAATCAAATGGTACTCTGTCGTATTCTTCCGCTTTTTCTTGAATGATTCGTCCGTTGCCTTTTCATACAGGGCGGCGTAGATTTTATCCTGAAGAAGCGTATTGTCGATTCTAAAAAATTTCTGACGAATTCCGAGGCATTTTGCAAGTGAATCAATTGCGGCTTGCTGGATTTTTCCATGATAGTAGTCGTTCTTTTTTCTGATCAACTCACCGTACTTCTTAAGATCGTCGAGCGCGCCTTTAAGAAGTGGGATTATCACATTTTCATCATGTGACTCCAGCTTGTTCGAACTGAATTCAGAGCTGCTCGATTGCTTGGCTTCCTCAAGAGCCTTTTTGATATTGGACTTGTCAACCGGAAATTCTTTTGCGGCGCTGGTATCAAGTTCCTGCGTGGTAGTCTCGGCTACGTTAATATTTTCCATGGCATACTCCTTATAAAGTTTATGGATTGCCGATCGGTTAATCGACGAGGTAAACTTTATTTCGGAGCGAGATTAAAAAATACTGCGCCAACCTCATCACGTACGATGTTTGGGGGGCTAACGGGTAACTTTTTTGCGGGCGAACGTCATGCCTTCTAGCCATCCGGTGATGGTCTTCTCCGCCTGTGCTTCGGACATGTTGACCTTGCGTGCCACGGACTCCTTCAGTACCGTCTCCTTGATCGACAACGCAGCATTTCGCTTGCTGGGGTAGTTGCCCGCCGCTGCCAGTTCCCGAGCGAGTTCACGCAACCGTCTGTATTTCTCGTCACGCTTGTCTGAACCCTTGCGGCCAGAGGCCGATGCGATCCGCTTCACGGTCGTTGGCAGATGTGAAACCTGCCGTGCTCGACCAAGCCAGAACTGCGCATGACACATGCAGACCCAGCCTTTATGTTCATCGCCGGCTTCCGATGCTCTGCGGCTGAGGATGGCCCATGAGCACGAGGTTCGCAGGTAATCCAATAGCTCTTGCTTGCGCGACTTGGAAAAATTCGTCGGCATCTCGTACGGATCAAGATTCATATCCGCCAATAGTGGCGCAACAAATGACGATTGAAACTCATCGAGCACGCTCTGGATGAGCTGCGGATTCCTGTCTTTTTCCGATATTTCCCACAGGTCATTCTTGCTCTTTCGGAAAAGCTGACCTCCCCAGAACATGACTTTGTCGTACATTTCATCTAGCGTCTGATGGTAGATGTCCACGGCAATAAAGTCATCTGCCGAAAGATCGAAGTCGTTGGAGTCCATTCGTTAAAGTTGGATCTGATGCGCTGCTTATGAAGCAACAGAGTACGGGCTAAACGCGTTTAACGGCGCTTTGGTGCGTTGCTTGTGGGCGAGGCTGCGCAGGTGTCGAGTAGGCCGGCGAAACGCTTGGCGGCTCGTCAGGCCAACCGAAGGGGGAGAATGTCGGTTGCGCCGACAATTGCGGACGGCGAGATGCTTGTTTGTTGAACGTGCGCGCACCTGCAACAGGATTTCACGGCACCCTTCACTGCTTGTCACTAATCGACTTATAGGCGGAAACGTAAATTAGGCTGATCAGCTCAAGCATCAGGACGAAGCAATATGAGAGTAGCCACACTGAGACATAGAAACTCCAAATGTCCATGAAAAACTGTACGAAAGCACCAAATGCAATCGATAGCGCTATCATAACTAGCGGATACGCCATATCCGCATTGATCATGTTCGGAGGCGTTTCGGGATTTACTTGCGGGGCGCTCGGTTGCCTATCATCCTGCGCCGTTGTCTCTCGCTCACCTCGAAGAGACTTAAAGAAAGACTCGGGCAGGGCGAAAATCAACGCGTAAACTCCAATACCGAAGCCAAGCAGATTGGGGAATATGCCAGTCAGCATGTCAGTGAACTTAGTCGAGGGATCTGGGAGCTTGCTAAAGTGCGACGTTAACTTGCATGTGATCCAAATTGCAAAAACCCCCGATAGCACCAGCTTCGGAACAATCCGACGAACCCAATGCATTGGCGGCGCGAATCTCACCAGCGCATCATGTTCCCCCTCGTAAGCGTAGCCGTTCACGATGAGAACGATGTCTCCCAAGATCGGCATACGGATCAAGAGCGAGTACACAAATCGATGGATTGAATCCCACATTTTTGCGTTCAATCGTGAGCGCCTTTAACGGGCGCGCTGGCCTTCTTTTCGGCGCCGGGAATTGACTGGTATACGCGGTCTATGAACTGAGGTTCGGTTTCCTTCTTTCCTTCCTTGAGGATTTGCCTAACAGGGTGATCCTTCATGCGAAAGATTTTTCGTTTCAGCGTTTTTCCCTGGCCCACGACGTAATTTATTGATGCGTTCCCGTAACGTTGAGCGATTTGCAAGAGGAATTTCCCGAAGTCTGTTGGCGAATCCATAAGGCTGCCCTTGCTCGCCTTTTCGATATGCTCAACCTGATGGATATTCTTGTCGCGAAGCTCTTTCTGCAAGCTCTGGACGAATTTGTCCGAATTTGCGAACGTGACCGTCACGTGAACACGTCTGAAGCCCTTTGCTTCCTTGAAGACTTTTTGTACGGCGTCGCTTGCGGTAAGCTGATCAATCGTCAGAATGTATTCTGGGTAGAGGTCAGATCGGACCGGCTCAAGAAGATGTGATAAAGCCTTGATCAGTTGCCCAGTCGACGGGAGCCGACCCTGCGTGTCTTCGATTGCCAAGATGTGCCGGTCATAATCGAAGGCGAACCGGAAGTACGTCGGGTGAGCACTCGCACCAGGGGATGCCGTGAACACGGTCTGGCTGGTGTAGATGTCAATGACCGATTCGGCAACGTCGAATTTCAGAAATTTACCGCGAGCGTAATCGTCGGCCGGCTCAACCGTGAAGGCCGAAAATAGTAGGCCGCTCCGAAGGCCGTATGCGATTGCCTCAACTCGGCGATCCTGTACGGCCTTGACGACGCGTTGCTTCAGACCGGCGAAAAACGCTTGATACCCTTTTTTCCCGACGTCGCCCCGTTCGTGCACGTTGATGGGAAGCAACTGCACGTTGTAATAGCGAAAACCGGCCATATAGCCCCGTAGCTTTTTTGATATGGGGAAATACTACGGGGGTTCGGACGTAACTGCAACGACGTGCTCATCAGCAGAAAAGCACTGCTAGCAGTGGCTGGGCGGCGATTTCTGAGACCTGGGATGTCGGTTGCACCGACAATTCAGGTTACTGCTGAGTCATGTCGGGTCGACCACGTCGATTTCCGGGCCCATCGAAATCGCGCCGTTCGGG
>NZ_KV786759.1:0-32511 GCF_001806955.1 Burkholderia sp. HMSC10F09 | reverse complement strand
AATCGCGCCGTTCGGGCACTCGGGCTCGCACACGTCGCAATTGTGCGAAAAACGTCTTGTTGCTCATGGCATGGCGTGCTATCTGGACTTTGCGCGCTGCACAATCTGCAACACCTATGCAACTCAGCCGCAACTCAAAAACATGGATTTCGGGGAATTTGCACGACCGTGCGGAAGGCTGAAAAGCTATAATGCATTGTTTTTTCTAGGAAAGCTGGTGGCAGTATGGCTTTGATGATTACCGACGAGTGCATCAATTGCGACGTTTGCGAGCCCGAGTGCCCGAACGGCGCGATTTCGATGGGCCCGGACATCTACGTGATCGATCCGAACAAATGCACCGAGTGCGTCGGCCATTTCGACGAACCGCAGTGCCAGCAGGTGTGTCCGGTCGAATGCATTCCGCGCGACCCGCAGCACGACGAGTCGCACGCACAATTGATGGCGAAGTATCACGCGCTGATCGCCGCGACCGGCGACGCGCAGTAAGCGCAGCAAGCGGCGCGCCGGTGCGCGCCGCGTTTTCCCGGGCGGCGTTGCCGTGCCGCCCGCGGTCTTCAGCCGAGCAGCTCGCGCAAGGCGGCCACGAGCGCTTCGCATTCGGCATCGGTGCCGACGGTGATGCGCAAGTGCTGGTCGATGCGCGGTAGCCGGAAATGCCGCACGAAAATTTCCCGTTCCTTCAGCTTGGCCGCGAGCGTGCCGGCGTCGTGCGTCGGATGGCGCGCGAACACGAAGTTCGCGGCCGACGGCACGACGTCGAAGCCGAGCGCGTCGAGTGCCTGCGTGAGCCGCGTGCGGCTGTCGACGACGCGCGCGCAGGTCGACACGAAGTACGCGTCGTCTTCGTATGCGGCCTGCGCGGCCGCCTGCGCGAGCCGGTCGAGCGGGTACGAGTTGAAGCTGTCCTTCACGCGGTTCAGCGCTTCGATCAGCGCCGCGTCGCCGAACGCGAAGCCGACACGCATGCCCGCGAGCGAGCGCGCCTTCGACGTCGTATGCACGACGAGCAGGTTCGGATAGCGGTCGATCAGCGCAATCGCCGACTGCGCGCCGAAATCGACATACGCTTCGTCGATCACGACGACCGAGGACGGATTGGCCGCCGCGATCCGCTCGATGTCAGCGAGCGGCAGCGCGCGGCCGGTCGGCGCATTCGGGTTCGGGAACAGCACGCCGCCGCCGTCGTCGAGGTAGTCGTCGACGCGGATCGAGAAGTCGTCGGCGAGCGGCACGGTACGCGTGTCGACGCCGTACAGCCGCGCATAGGTCGGATAGAAGCTGTACGTGATGTCGGGAAAGCGCAGCGGCCGGTCGTGCTTCAGCAGCGCCTGGAACGTATGCGCGAGTACTTCGTCGGAGCCGTTGCCGACGAACACCTGCTCGGGACGGAGGCGATGGTGCGCGGCGACCGTTTCGCGCAGCGCGCGGGCGAGCGGGTCGGGGTAGCGGCGCAGCGTGTCGCCGCTCGCGCCGAGTTCGCGCGCGATCGCCGCGACGACGCGCGACGACGGCGGATAGGGATTCTCGTTGGTGTTCAGCTTGACGGGATGTGCGAGCGCGGGCTGCTCGCCCGGCACGTAAGGCACGAGTTGCTGAACGACATCGCTCCAGTAACGGCTCACCGCTTGGCTCCTGACGGGCAAAACAACGAGAGTACCGCATGTTGCACGCCGTGGCGCGCGTCGCCGGCGCGGGCGCGCATGTCGGCGGCCATGCCGGGGCGCGGCCGTGCGTCAGTTGCGATGCAGCTGCATCGTCGCGCGGTCGAGTTCGCCCTTGACGATCATCGGCATCACGGCGAGCGAGCGCTCGATTGCCGCGTCGATCACGTCCTGCTCTTCGCGGCGCGGCGGCTTCAGCACGAAGTTCGCGACGTCGGGTTTCGCGCCGGCGCGCGCGCTTTCCGGAATCAGATCGCGTGGATGGCCGATGCCGATCCGCAGGCGCCAGTACTGCTGCGACGACAGATGCGCGGAGATGTCCTTCAGCCCGTTGTGGCCGCCGCTGCCGCCGCCGAGCTTCAGCTTCACGGTGCCGGGCGGCAGGTCGAGCTCGTCGTGCGCGACGAGGATCTGGTCGGGCAGGATCTTGAAGAAATGGGCGAGCGCGACGACCGACTGGCCGGAGCGGTTCATGTAGGTTTGCGGCTCGAGCAGATGCACTTCTTCGCCGTAGAGGCGCGCTTTCGCATAGAAGCCGTGGAAGCGGCGCTCGTCGCGCAGCGTCGCACCGGCCTCGCGGGCGAGCTGGTCGATCAGCCAGAAGCCGGCATTGTGACGCGTCGCGGTGTATTCCGCCCCGGGATTGCCGAGGCCGACGATCAGTTTGATCATGACGTTTCGAAGGCGGCATCGGCCGCCTGGGCGCAGAAAAAGAAAAACCCGCCGGGCACGCCGCGGCGGGTTGCGTCGACCGTTTCGCGAAACGGATCGATGAGGCGCTTACGCAGCCGGCGTTTCGCCTTCTGCAGCGTCCGACACGGCACCGGCCGGGATCGTCGCCGATGCGATGACCGGGTTTTCCGCGTCGACGTGAGCCGTCAGCGCGACGCCCTTCGGCAGTGCGATGTCCTTCGCGTGGATCGATTGACCGGCTTCGATCTTCGACAGATCGACTTCGAGGAACTCCGGCAGCGCGGCCGGCAGGCACTCGACTTCGATTTCCGTCGCGACGTGCGACACGATCGCGCTCGACAGCTTCACGGCCGGGCTGACTTCGGCGTTCAGGAAGTGCAGCGGCACCTTCGTGTGCAGCTTCTTCTTCGCGTCGACGCGCTGGAAGTCCACGTGCAGCACGAGCTGCTTGAACGGGTGGTATTGCACGTCGCGCAGCAGAACTTGTTGCGACTGGCCAGCCACTTCGAGGTCGAGGATCGACGAGTGGAAGGCTTCCTTCTTCAGGGCGTGCCACAGGGCGTTGTGATCGAGTTCGATCATTTGCGGGGCAGCTTCGCCACCGTAGACGATACCCGTGGTCTTACCGGCGTTGCGCAGGCGGCGGCTCGCACCCGTACCTTGCTCTTTGCGCTCGAAAGCGACGACTTTCATGTGATTCTCCAATAGCTGCCCGCGACCAGGCAGTAAAACGGGGCCGACGACATGGCGGCCCCCGATGAAACGGACGGGGTTTCGTCTATCCCGTCCGATTGTGCAAAAAGCGAAGCGTTGCCGCTTCGCTTTTTACGCATGCTTCGTTTGTCGGTGCGCGATCAGGATTCCGCGAACAGCGACATCACCGAATCGCCGCGGCGGATCCGCGAGAACGTTTCGGCCAGCAGGCTCGCGCTCGTCAGCGAGCGGATCTTCGAGCAGGCCAGCGATTCGGCCGACAGCGGAATCGTGTCGGTGACGACGAGTTCGTCGAGCGCCGAGGCGGCGATGCGCTCGGCGGCGCCGCCGGACAGCACCGGGTGCGTCGCGTACGCAAACACCTGCTTCGCGCCGCGCTCCTTCAGAACTTGCGCCGCCTTGCACAGCGTGCCGGCCGTATCGACCATGTCGTCCATGATCACGCAGGTGCGGCCTTCGACTTCACCGATGATGTTCATCACTTCGGAGACGTTCGCCTTCGGGCGACGCTTGTCGATGATCGCGAGATCGCAGTTGAGCTGCTTCGCGAGTGCCCGTGCACGCACCACGCCGCCGACGTCCGGCGACACGACGAGCAGATCCGGGTAGTTCTGCTTGCGCAGGTCGCCCAGCAGGATCGGCGTTGCGTAGATGTTGTCGACGGGAATGTCGAAGAAGCCCTGAATCTGGTCGGCGTGCAGATCCATCGTGATGATCCGCTCGACGCCGGCGATTTCCAGCATGTTCGCGACGACCTTCGCCGAGATCGCGACGCGCGCCGAACGCGGGCGGCGGTCCTGGCGGGCATAGCCGAAGTAGGGGATGGCGGCGGTGATCCGGCCGGCGGATGCGCGCTTCAGCGCATCGACCATGATCATCAGTTCCATCAGGTTGTCGTTCGTCGGCGCGCACGTGGATTGCAGGACGAAGACGTCCTTGCCGCGCACGTTTTCCTGGATCTCGACCTGGATCTCGCCGTCGGAGAAACGGCTGACCATTGCCTTGCCGAGGGGAATTCCAAGAATGTTGACGACTTCCTGAGCAAGCGCGGGATTGGCGTTGCCAGTAAAAACCATCAGGCCGTCATGGCTGCTCATCGTGCACCTGCTTCGGGCTTGGGCGGGAAATGCGGGAAAATTTTTGGCAGGGGAGGAAGGACTCGAACCCTCGCATGCCGGAATCAAAATCCGGTGCCTTAACCAACTTGGCGACTCCCCTACACTTAACTGACAACTTGGCCGGACGGTAGGTCATCCGACAAAGTAAAACTTCATGACGCGAAAGCGAAGAGCGGATGCTCGTTCAGGCTCTCGGCAACTGCGCCGTTCCAGCCGGCGGGCAACTGGGCTTTCGCCGCTTCTGCCTGCTGTTTGCTTTGAAACGCTGCAAACACGCTTGCTCCGGAGCCGGTCATCCTCGCGGGGGCCACATTATACAACCATTTGACCACCTGCGCAACTTCCGCGTACTTGCTTGTCACAACTTGCTGCATGTCGTTCCGGCCGAAACTGTCTGGCCATCTCGCATCGCTGCTTTGCTGTGCAAGAAAGTCCGTAATTGTGACTGGCTTCGAATCTCTTGTCAACAACTCATCTGAAAAAATTTCAGCGGTCGGGACATGAACGCGTGGCGTCACAACCAGGAACCAGCGAGTCGGCAATTGTACCTCAGCTAATTCTTCTCCGATACCCTCTGCGAATGCATTTTTTCCAAAAACGAAAAACGGCACGTCGGCGCCGAGTTTCACCGCGAGCGACTGCAATTCCGCGCGCGGCAGATTGAGCCGCCATAGACGGTTCAGCGCGAGCAGCGTCGTCGCGGCATCGGAGCTGCCGCCGCCGAGTCCGGCGCCCATCGGCAGGCATTTGTCGATCTCGATGTCGACGCCTGCGGCGGTGCCCGTGTGCGCTTTCAGCAGGTTCGCGGCGCGTACGACGAGATCGCTCTGCTCGGGCACGCCCGGCACGTCGGTCGCACGCGCGACCTTGCCGTCGTCGCGCAGCGTGAAGTGCAGCGTATCGCCCCAGTTCAGCAGCTGAAAGACGCTCTGCAGGTCGTGATAGCCGTTCGGCCGGCGGCCGGTGATATGCAGGAACAGGTTGAGTTTCGCGGGCGCAAGACAGTTGCGCAGCGAGCGGGTCGAATCGGTCATGCTGGTATCGAAACGGGTGCGCGTGCTCACTGATCGAGCACGAGCTTGATGTCGAGCGGCGGCGTCGCGCGCACGAGGTTGACGCGTCTGACGCCCGTGGCCGGTGCGTCCGCGTAGGCGAGGTAGTCGATCGTCCAGCCGTCCTGGCGGATCTGCTTCAGACGCGTGCCGTCGGCCGGATCGCGTTCGGTCTCGGCCGGCGTCGCGGGTGCGGGGGTCGGCAGCAGCCAGTAGCGCAGGCCCGCGAGCGGCAGCGAGAAGCCGAGCGTGTTCTGCATCAGCTCGCCGACGTCCGCCGCATATTGCGGCTGGCGGTTCGGCAGTTCGAGCGACGCTGCACGCGGCGTCGACTTCACGATCGCGAGCGTCTGGCCGAGCGGGCTGCGCAGCTCGAGCGACACGTCGTTGCCGTGCTCCTGCCAGTCGAAATTGCCGTACACGTTTTGCTGCTTGCCGAGCCGGTCGTAGTACTGCACCGCGAAGCGGCCGTGATAGGCGTGCGTCGCGGCCGTCTGAAGCGTGCCGCCGGCGGGCGCCCGCGCGGACGGCGGCGTGCTTGCGCAACCGGCGAGCGCGAGCGCCGCGCCGGCTGCCGCGAGCGCGCGACAGGCGCGCGAAGACAGGGAAAACATCGGGAACATCTGCATCAGAGACCGTTGATCTGGAAGCGTTTCAGCGTCTGTACGAGCGTTTCGTTGTCGGGCTCGAGCTTCTGCGCGGCGCGCCATGCGGAGCGTGCGTCGTCCTGCGCGCCGCTCTTCCACAGCACTTCGCCGAGGTGCGCGCCGATTTCGGCGTTCGGCTGCAGGTCGTACGCGCGGCGCAGGATCTTCGCGGCGCCGGCCGTATCGCCCATCCGGTACTTGACCCAGCCGAGACTGTCCATGATGTACGCGTCGTTCGGCGCGAGCGACAGCGCCTTTTCGATCAGCTTGTTCGCTTCCGGCAGCCGCTGGTTGCGATCGGCAAGCGAATAGCCGAGCGCGTTGTATGCCTGCGGATTGTCGGGCTGCGTGCGGATCAGCTCGCGCAGCTGCTTTTCCATCGCCGCGTAGTGGCCCGTCTTCTCGGCCGCCATCGCGTAGTCGTAGCGCAGGTCGGGATCGTCGGGGAAATCGTCGACCGCGCGCGAGAGCCGCGCCTCCGCTTCCGCGTAGCGCTTCGCGGTGAACAGGATCGACGCGTCGGTGCGCGCGATCACGGCCGCGTCGCGCGGGTCGGTGACGGGCAGATCGTCGAGCACCTTGCGCGCCTCGTCGGTCTTGCCCTGCTTCTGCAGTAGCTGCGCACGCGTGATTTGCGCGGGCAGGTAGTGCTGGCTCGTCTGGTCGACCTTGTCGAGCCATTGCGACGCCTGGGCCTCGTTGCCCTGTTCGATCGCGATCTGCGCGAGATAGATGTAACCTTGGCCGACGTCGAGATCCGGCTGCTTCGCACCGAGCTGCACGTACTGCTTCAGGTAGGCCGTCGCGTCGTCGAGCTTTTTCTGCTGGATCTTGATCAGCGCGAGCGCCATCAGCGGCGTCGGGTCCTTCGAATCGAGCTTGCGCATCGTTTCGAACTGCTTTTGCGCATCGTCGAGCCGATCGTCGGCCAGATACAGCTGTGACAGCGCGAGCCGCGCATCGCGCGACTTTGGATTCTGCTGAACGTATTTCTCGAACGACGCGATGCCGGCCGCACGCTCCGCCGGCCCCATCTGCGACAGCATCAGCGCGGCGGGCAGGTAGTCGGGGCGGATCTGCAGCGCGCGTCGCAGCGACTGCGCGGCGCCGTCCTTGTCGTCGACCGCGAGCTGCTGCCGCGCGATCGCGAGATGCGCCTCCGGCCGGTTCATGTCATTCTTCAGCATGTCCTTCAGCACCGCGAGACCACCGACGCGGTCGGCGCCGCGCGCAAGCAGCGCCTGCAGCGCGAGGATCGCCGGGCCGCGCGTGTCGCCGGTTGCGCGCGCGAGTTCGCGGGCGAGCATCGGCTGCGCGTCGGCCGGCTTGCCGGCGAGCACGAGCAGCGCCGCGTCGACCTGCGATGCGCGATTCGAATCGGGCGCGTACTGGCGCCAGAGATTCGCGGCCGACAACGCGTCGGCCGGGCTCTGCGCGCCGAGCGCGATTTCGGTGGCGCGCTGCGCCATGCGCGGATCGCGCGTGTCGCGCGCGAGCGCGAGATAGGTCTGGTACGCGGGGGCCGGCTGATTGCGCTGAAGCGCGACCTCGGCCGCGAGCACCTGATAGACGATCTGGCTCGTGAGCGGGACGGCCGGCAGATCCTTCTTCTCGTCCGGCATCACGTGATCGAACGCACCCTGCGACTCCGCGTCGTCCGATGCCGGATCCTGTGCGTGAGCCGGAAAGGCGGTGAGGGTCCAGACGGCGAGCAAGGCCGCGCCAAGCGCGCGGCGGACCGGGAACGCGCGCGTGCCGCCCGCGGCGGCGGGGCGCTTCAGAAGCAGCTTCGAGGGCAGGGTCATGGAAATCCGTTCGATGTTTCAACCGATTGTATCGCGCTCGCTACAATACACGCACGATCGTGATCATCCAGCTTCAGACCCGCAAAACATGCCAGAGTTGCCAGAAGTCGAAGTCACGCGGCGGGGCATTGCGCCCTTTGTCGCGGGCCGCCGCGTCGAGCGTGTCGACGTCCGCACCGCGATGCTGCGCTGGCCCGTGCCGGCGGAGCTCGCGGAGCAATTGCGCGCGCGCGAGGTGCTCGCCGTCGAGCGTCGCGGCAAGTATCTGCTGTTCGAGGTCGATGCGGGCTGGTTCATCGTCCATCTCGGCATGACCGGCACGCTGCGCGTGCTGCTCGCAGGCGGCGTGCCCGTCGCCGCGAAGCACGATCACATCGACTGGATCTTCGACGAATTCGTGCTGCGCTTTCGCGATCCGCGCCGGTTCGGCGCAGTGCTGTGGCATCCGCGCGAAGCGGGCGACGTGCATGCGCATCCGCTGCTCGCGAGCCTTGGCGTCGAGCCGTTTTCGCCGGCATTCGACGGCGCGCTGCTGCATCGGCGCACGCGCGGCCGCACGGTGTCCGTCAAGCAGGCGCTGCTCGCGGGCGACATCGTGGTCGGCGTCGGCAACATCTACGCGTCGGAGAGCCTGTTTCGCGCGGGCATCCGGCCGACGACGGCCGCCGGCAAAGTCTCGCTGCCGCGCTACGAGCGGCTCGCCGAAGCGGTGCGCGCGACGCTCGCGGATGCGATCGACCGCGGCGGCAGCACGCTGCGCGATTTCGTCGGCAGCAACGGCGAGAGCGGCTACTTCCAGCTCGACTGCTTCGTCTACGATCGCGCGGGCGAGCCGTGCCGCGTGTGCGGCACGCCGATCCGGCAGATCGTGCAGGGCCAGCGCTCGACTTACTTCTGTCCGACGTGCCAGCGTTGAACCTTCCTTTTCCCGATTCCAAAACTTGAAGCCGCCCCGCATCGCCCCCGCTCCTTTTCCCGTCACGCCGCTGCATCGCACGTTCGCGCCGCGCCTGATCGCGTGGCAGCGCCAGCACGGCCGCCACGACCTGCCGTGGCAGAACACGCGCGATCCGTACCGGATCTGGCTGTCGGAAATCATGCTGCAGCAGACGCAGGTGTCGACCGTCGTGCCGTATTACACGCGCTTTCTCGAACGCTATCCGGACGTCGCCGCGCTTGCGGCCGCGCCGATCGACGACGTGATGGCGCTGTGGGCCGGCCTCGGCTATTACTCGCGTGCGCGCAACCTGCATCGCTGCGCGCAGGTCGTCGTCGCCGAGCACGGCGGCGCATTTCCGGCCACGCCGGATGCGCTCGCCGAACTGCCGGGCATCGGCCGCTCGACGGCCGCGGCGATCGCATCGTTCGCCTACGGCGCACGCGCGACGATCCTCGACGGCAACGTGAAGCGCGTGCTCGCGCGCGTATTCGGCATCGAAGGGTTTCCCGGCGAGAAGCGCGTCGAAAACGACATGTGGGCGCTCGCCGAATCGCTGTTGCCCGACGCGGCGCATCCGGACGACGTGAGCGCGTACACACAAGGGTTGATGGATCTCGGCGCGACGCTCTGCGTGCGCGGCAAGCCCGACTGCACGCGTTGTCCGTTCGCGGGCGACTGCGTCGCGCAGTCGACCGGGCGGCAGCGCGAACTGCCGGCCGCGCGGCCGAAAAAGGCGGTGCCGACGCGCAAGACCTGGATGCTCGTGCTGCGCGACGGCGACGCCGTCCTGCTCGAGCGGCGTCCGCCGGCCGGCATCTGGGGCGGCTTGTGGAGTTTGCCGCAGGCCGACGGCGATGCCGAGCTCGCGGATCTCGCACGCCGTTTCGGCGGCGGCGGCCCGGTGCCGCTCGCGCCGCTGACGCATACGTTTACGCATTTCCGGCTCGAGATCGAACCGCGGCTCAGCGATGTCGCGAGCGAGGCGGCGGTCGTGCCGTTTGCGCAGGCGCAGGATGCCGATACTGCGTGGGTGCCGCTGAGCGCGCTCGATACCTACGGCGTGCCGGCGCCGGTGCGCAAGCTGCTCGACGCGCTGAGCGGGCCGCTGCTGTAACGAACGAAGCCGGGCTGAGCGCGGCCGCGCTCAGAGCCAGCCGTGCCGGTCGAGCACGTGGTGGACCGCGTCGATGCGCGCGCCCACATCGGGAAACTCCATGAGCTTTTGCCGTGCGCGCAGGTCGAGCGGCAGCAGTTCCGCGAGGCGGTTCGACACCCAGCTCGGATCGTCGAGACGGAACGGTTCGGCGAATGGCAGGCGCCCGGGCTCCGATTTCTGCAGCGCGCTGATGATGCGCTCGAGCACTTCGGCGCACGAGCCGAACTGCGCGAGCGCCTGCTCGCCTTCGAGCGGGATGTCGTCGGGCAGCGGCTCCGCGATGCCGACCAGCAGCCCGTTCGATTCGACGCGATACGACAGCAGCTCGAAGCGCTGCGTGCCGATCGCCTGCAGATAGAGCATCCCGAATTCGCCCGTATCGCATTCGGCGATGCGCGCCATGCAGCCGATCGTCTCGGGCACCGACACCGCGCCGTCCTGCGCGACCTCCGGACCGCTTTTCAGCAGACACACGCCGAACGGCGCGTCGTCACGCAGGCAGGTGCGCGCCATGTCGAGATAGCGCGCCTCGAACACCTTCAGCGGCAGCAAGCCTCCGGGGAACAGCACCGTGTGCAGCGGAAACAGCGGCAGGTCGATCAGGGTGGTCGATAGGGAAGACATGGCGCGTCGACGGAGGAGCGGGCGTCGCTAAGGTCGGTCGACCTCGGTGACGAGCCGCGACGACGCGTCGACATCCACCGGCGCGTCACGATGCCGCACGATCACGTTTGCCGCGGACGCAAAGCGCGCGGCAAGCGTTTCCGCGATGAACACCGACCGGTGCTGGCCGCCCGTGCAGCCGATGGCGACGGTCAGATAGCTCCGGTTGTCTTCGCGGAAATGCGGCAGCCATTTCATCAGGAACGCATGGATGTCGTCGATCATCTGATGGACGATCGGCAGTGCGTCGAGGAAGGCGATGACCGGCTGGTCGAGCCCGGTGAGCGGGCGCAGCTCGTGGTCGTAATACGGATTCGGCAGCGCGCGCACGTCGAACATCAGGTCGGCGTCGAGCGGCACGCCGCGCTTGAAGCCGAACGATTCGAACATCAGCATCAGGTCGTTGCTGTTCTGCTCGATGAAGCGCTTGACCCACGTGCGCAATACGTTCGCACGCAACGTGCTGGTATCGATCTGATGGCCGAATTCGGCGAGCGGCGCAACGAGTTCGCGTTCGCGCTCGATCGCTTCCTCGAGCGACGACAGCAGCCCGACGTTCGCATCGTGCGACGGCGAACCGGACAGCGGATGGCGCCGCCGCGTTTCGGAGAAGCGCTGGATCAGCGCCTGCGTGCTCGCGTTCAGGAACAGCACGCGCAGGTCGTGCTCGCGCGACAGCGAGCGGATCAGGCCGGGCATTTCGTCGAGCGACGCGCTCGAACGCGCGTCGATCGCGACCGCGAGCCGGCGCTGACCGGCTTCGTCGAGGTAGCGGGCGAGCTCGGGCAGCACATGCGGCGGCAGGTTGTCGACGCAATAATAGCCGGCGTCTTCGAGCGCGTTCAGCGCGACGGACTTGCCGGAGCCGGAAATGCCGGTGATGAGGACGATGCGCATGGGAACCTGGGAAAACTGACGTTTCATCATAGCACCGGCTCGGCGCATCGCGGCGGTGTGCGGCGATGCGCGCCGACGCTAGACGAGCTTGCCGGGGAACTGACTTTCGGGATCCTGCATCGCGAGTCGTTGCCGATCCATGAAATCGCGCAACGTGTCGATGCCGCGCAGCTGCAGGATCGTATTGCGCACGGCGGCCTCGACGAGCACCGCGAGGTTGCGGCCGGCCGCCACCTGAATCGTCACCTTGCTGATCGGCAGGCCGAGCACGTCGACGGTCTGGCTTTCGAGCGGCAGGCGCTGAAATTCGCCGTCGGGGCGCCGCACGAGCTGCACGATCAGCTTCAGCTTCATCTTCCGCCGTACCGCGGTTTCGCCGAAGATCGTCTTGATCTCGAGCAAGCCGAGGCCGCGCACTTCCAGCAGGTTCTGCAGCAGCGGCGGGCAGCGGCCTTCGACGAAATCGGGGCCAAGTCTGACGAAATCGACGGCATCGTCGGCGACGAGCCCGTGACCGCGGCTGATCAGCTCGAGGCCGAGCTCGCTCTTGCCGAGGCCCGAGTCGCCCGTGAGCAGCACGCCCATCCCGAGGATGTCGAGAAACACGCCGTGCAGCGTCGCGCGCGGCGCGAGGATACGCGACATGTAGAGACGCAGGCTGTCGATGACCGCCGCTGCGGACATCGGCGTCGTGAACAGCGGCGTGGAGGAACGCGTGCAGCGCAGCACCAGCTCGGGCGGCGCCGCGGCGCCGCCGGCGACGACGAGGAACGGCGGTTCGAGCGCGATCAGTTCGGCCATGTGCCGCGAACGGTCTTCGTCGGTCTGCCGCTGGTAATAGTCGATCTCGGCTTCGCCGAGCACCTGGATCCGGTTCGGGTGGATCAGGTTCAGGTGGCCGACGAGGTCGGCGCTCGACGTCGCGTTCGCGACGGTATCGGCGGAGAAGCCGCGCTCCCAGCCTTCATGCCCCGTCAGCCAGCTGAGCTTCAGCGTGGCCGCGTTGTCGTCGAAGATGCTCTGGGCGTTGATGCTGGACGTATCCATGACTGCGTCACTCCAATGAGCCGGTATCGATGCACGGCGACGGGCGTCGCGATGCCGGACCGGCGCCGGGTGGCCGTGCGCGGCGGCGCCGGCCGCGTCGTTCGGGAAAATATTCCGCCCGGATCAGCTCAAGGTTGCCACTGAGTGAGCAGGCGATGCAACTCGGCGGGATCCGTTTCGTTGTGCAGACGCTCGCGCGCGTCGCGGTCGGACAGCAGCTGCGCGATTTCAGACAGGATCTCGAGGTGCTGCTGTGTGGCTTGCTCGGGAACGAGCAGGAAAATCAGGAGGGAAACCGGCTGGCCGTCGGGGGCCTCGAACGGGATCGCATCGGCGAGCCGCACGAATGCCGCGAGCGGATGCTTGAGGCCCTTGATGCGTCCGTGCGGAATCGCGACGCCTTCGCCGAGACCGGTCGAGCCGAGGCGCTCGCGCGCGAACAGATTGTCCGTGACGGTGCTGCGAGCGATGCCGTTCTGATTCTCGAAGATCAGCCCGGCTTGTTCGAAAACGCGTTTCTTGCTGGTGACGGAGAGGTCGATGACGACGTTCTCTATGGGCAGGATTTTGGCTAGGCGATTCATGTTGGCAGGCGATTGGACGGCCTGGGGTCTCCTTGCGGCGGCAGACTGATGGTCCATGTTCGACGATATCAAGGCGTTCGGCATCGGAAGCTTGCAACGCACGGCGACCGGATCAACGCCCCCCGGCGATAACCGGAGCATTATAGAACACAGCCGCGCGCGTGGTGCAGCGCGGCCGACCCTCGGCGCCGCTGCGCGGCACCGCAAAAAAAACGCCCGGCGAACCGGGCGGCGCTGTGTTGCGGTAACGGTTATTGCGGCGGCAGTTCGATCTGGTCGACGGCCGGCTGCAGCTTGATCGGATCGTGCGCGTGCGTCTGCAGGCGCTCCATGTGCTTGACGACCTGGCGGTCCAGCTTGTCGATCAGCAGATCGATCGCTGCATACAGGTTGCCGTTCGAACTTTCGACGAAGATGTCCTTGCCCTTCAGGTGCAGATTGATTTCCGCACGCTGCTGCTTGTCCTTTTCCTTGTGGTTGTCGACCGAGAGGATCACAGTGCCATCGATCACCTGATCGCTATGCCGTAGCACCCGGTCCAGCTTGGTGATCACGTATTCGCGAATCGCAGGCGTGACTTCGAGATGATGTCCACTGATCTTCAGGTTCATAGTGCTTCTCCAAGCGAGTGACCACCCGGCCGCATCGAGGCGGCGCTCCGGTCGACTTGCCCGTCCCGCACGAGGCGGCGAATCGCGGACAGGTCGCCCGGCCTGTTCCCCGTGTGCGCGGTGGCCGGAACACGCCTGCCGCCGGGCAGGCAGCAGGCTTAAAGAGACTTGCGCAGATTCACTGCCGGGATCCTGAGGGCTTCGCGATATTTCGCAACCGTGCGGCGCGCGACCACGAAGCCTTGTTCTGCCAGCAGCTCGGCAATGCGGCTGTCCGAAAGTGGCGATTTGGGGTCTTCGGCTCCTATCAGTTGCTTGATGAGGGCACGGATGGCGGTCGACGATGCGGCGCCACCGGTGTCGGTCGAGACGTGCGATCCGAAGAAGTACTTAAATTCAAGCGTCCCGAACGGGGTCAGCATGTACTTGCCCGTTGTCACACGGCTGACAGTCGACTCGTGTAGGCCCAGCGTATCAGCTATTTCCCGCAAAACCAAGGGGCGCATGGCAATTTCGCCGTGCGCAAAGAAATTCTTCTGACGTTCGACAATCGCCTGCGCGACGCG
Organism: Burkholderia sp. HMSC10F09; assembly: GCF_001806955.1. NCBI lineage: Bacteria > Pseudomonadati > Pseudomonadota > Betaproteobacteria > Burkholderiales > Burkholderiaceae > Burkholderia > Burkholderia sp. HMSC10F09. The sequence continues at coordinate 18,354 of NZ_KV786759.1, read as the reverse complement.
CAGGATCGTGTCGAACCGCTGCTGGATGTTCTTGATGAGCCAGCGCGCTTCCTGCAGCTGCTGCTTCAGCGAGCCGGCCGACGGATCGCCGCGGCTGTTGCGCAGGATGTTCGCGTACAGGTTGTTGATGCGCAGCTTCGGCACGACCTCGGGATTGAGTTCGGCCTGCCAGCCCTGGCCGACTTTCTTCACGATGATGTCGGGCACCACGTAGTCGGCTTCGGCCTTGCCGTAGGCCGCGCCGGGGAACGGCTCGAGCGAGCGGATCAGCGCGTGCGCGTCGCGCAGCGCGTCGTCGGTGGCCTTCAGATGCTTGCGCAACCGCGTGAAATCGCGCGCGGCGAGCAGTTCCAGATGTTGCGACACGATCTCGAGCGCGAGCGTGCGCGTCGGGGACGGATCGAGCCGCAGCAGCTGCAGCTTCAGGCATTCCGATGCCGAACGCGCGCCGACGCCGGCCGGATCGAAGCTGTGCAGCAGCGCGAGCGCCGCGTTCAGTTCGTCGCAGTCGACTTCGAGTTCGGGCGGCAGATCGGCGAGCACCTCGTCGAGCGATGCGGTCAGGTAGCCGTCGTCGTCGAGCGACTCGATCAGGAACATCACGAGCGCGCGATCGCGCGGGCTTGCCTGCGTGACGCGCAGCTGCGCGGACAGATGATCGCGCAGCGACGTCGCCGCTTCCTGTACCTGCAGCGGCGGCAGATCGTCGTCGTCGGAGGCGCCGCTCGCGCGGCCGAATTCGTCGAGGTTCCACTGCGGGCCGTCGCTCGCGTCGCCGGCCGCGTAGCCGTCGTATTCGTCGGCGCCGGCCGGTTCGTCGCGCTCCGCACGATCGCTCGACTGGCCGTTGCCGTTCGCGATGGCCGGCTCGCCGTTCGACACGGGCGGCGTCTGCGCGATCAGCGAGCCGTCCGCCGCAACGCGCAGCGGACTCGCGATCCATTCGTCGTCGTTCTCGAGCAGCGGGTTCTGGGCGACCGCCATCGCCACTTCCTGCTGCAATTCGAGCGTCGACAACTGCAGGAGTCGGATCGACTGCTGTAGCTGGGGCGTCAGCGCCAGATGTTGCGACAGGCGGAGTTGGAGGCTGGCTTTCATGGCAGAGAGGGAGTCATACCGGCAGTTTGCCACGACCCAGGCGCATTGAGCCATCCGCGATTACGCGTGGCGCGCCGCCCGGCCGGCGGCACGTCCGCGAGGCTGGGCGCGGCCCCGCGCGGCACGGCCGGGCGGGCGCTGCCAGCGGCGCGTTACATGCGGAAATGTTCGCCGAGATACACGCGGCGAACGCTTTCGTTCTCGATGATCTCGTTCGGTGCGCCGGCCGCAAGCACGGAGCCGTCGCTGATGATGTACGCGTGGTCGCAGATGCCGAGCGTTTCGCGCACGTTGTGATCGGTGATCAGCACGCCGATGTTGCGCTGTTTCAGGAACTTGACGATCTTCTGGATCTCGAGCACCGCGATCGGATCGACGCCCGCGAACGGTTCGTCGAGCAGGATGAAGCTCGGGTTCGTCGCGAGCGCGCGCGCGATTTCGACGCGGCGTCGCTCGCCGCCGGACAGCGACAGCGCGGGGTTCTCGCGCAGATGGCCGATCTGCAGCTCGTCGAGCAGCGCTTCGGTGCGCGACGCGATCGCGTCCTTCGACAGCCGCTTGCCGTCGTCGCCGTGCTGCAGCTCGAGCACCGCGCGGATGTTCTCCTCGACGGTCAGCTTGCGGAACACCGACGCTTCCTGCGGCAGATACGACAGGCCGAGCGACGCGCGCTTGTGGATCGGCAGCAGGCTGATCGAGCTGCCGTTCAGCGAGATCTCGCCCGCGTCGAGCGGCACGAGGCCGACGATCATGTAGAACGAGGTCGTCTTGCCGGCGCCGTTCGGGCCCAGCAGGCCGACCACTTCGCCGCTCTTCACGTCGAGCGATACGTCCTTGACGACTGTGCGCGAGCCGTAGCGCTTCTTCAGGTTGCGTACGACGAGCGAACTCGTGGTGCCGGCCGGCTGGCGATTCGGGAGCGCGTTCATTGACCGGGCGCTCCCTGGATCGTGGTCGACGGCGACAGCTTCGCCGGCGCACCGTTCATCGGGCCCGGGCCGCCGTTTTTCGGCGACAGCATCGCGCGCACGCGACCGTTCGGATTGCCGGGCGCCGCGACGTCCTTGCCGCCCTTCGCGGTGTAGAAGTCGTGCTGGCCGTCGTACGTGATCACGCTGCCGTGCACGGTGTCGGCGATCGTCGACGTGCCCTGCAGGCGACGCACGGTGGCGGCGGTGGTCAGCGTGGTGAGATCCTGCTTGCCGTCGTAGTCGATGCGCTCGGCGTCGCCGTCGATGTATTCGTCGAGACCTTCGCGCTTCTGGCGGAACGTCGCGTGCTTCTTGCCGCTGCCGAACGACGTCGCGTACTGATAGCCCTCCGGATCCTGGCGCACTTCGACGCGATCGCCGGTGATCTTGATCGTGCCCTTCGTGATCACGACGTTGCCGGTGGCGACGGTGACCTGCTTCAGGTCGTCATAGGTCAGGTTGTCCGCCTCGACGTTGATCGGCTTGTTCTGGTCGGCCTTCTCGGCGTGGGCGAGCGGCGCCAGGCCGACGAGGGGCAGGGCGACGAGCGTCGCGGCGAGCGCGGCGCGGACGGCGCGCGCAGCGCCGCCGGAATTCTGTCGAGGGAACGGTTCGTTCATGCAGTCACGTGAGGGAAGCGTCACTTGGGTTGACCTTTCGAGCCGCCGGACGCGTCCGACGCGGCGATCGTGCCGCGCACGTTGCCGTAAAGCTCGATGACCCGGGTGACGTTGTTGTACTTCATGCCGTCGGTCGCGTTGACGAGCGACAGGCCGCGCTGAAGTTTAACCGGCTTTTCGGTCTGGATCACGTCGTCATTGACGAAGATACGGAAATGCTGCGAATCGGCCTGCATCTGCGGGTCGCCGCCGCCGGCCGCGCGCAGGATCCGCGCGTCGTCGTACAGATCGACGATCGACACGTCGCCGTTGACCGTGCCGCGCTTCGCGGTGGTCGTGACGACCGGCTTGCCGGGCTGGAACGCGCGCATCGCGGGCATCGTCAGGTCGCTCGACTCGGTGTCTTCGTAGTGGACGAGCTTCGCGGCCGTCAGCCGGTACTGCGTCGTGCCGGACTGGTCGAGCTCGGTGACCGAGAAGTTGTCCGCGAAATAGTCGGGCGTGTGGCGCTTCGGCTGCGCGACGCCTTCGCCGGGCGGCGGCAGCGTCGCCTGCAGCAGCCACCATGTAATGCCCGCGAGCGCCGCGACGGCAACGAGCGGGAGCAACTGGGTCCAGCGGAAATGCGGGTTCATCCGTCAGGCTCCGCACGCGGCTGCCAGCAGCGCGTCGTAGCGGCGCTGCGCGCGCAGCACCGTATCGCACACTTCGCGCACCGCGCCTTCGCCGCCGCGGGCTTCCGCGACCCAGTGCGCGCGCGCGATGACTTCCGGATGCGCGTTCGCCGGCGCAGCCGCGAAGCCGCAGCGCAGCATCACCGGCAGATCGGGCCAGTCGTCGCCCATGTAGCCGCACGCGTCCGGCGCGATGCCGAGCGATGCGGTCAGATCGGTGAAGACGCTCAGCTTGTTCTCGACGCCCTGGAACAGGTGCGTGATCTTCATTTCCTTCGCGCGCGCCGCGACGATTTCCGAGCGGCGGCCCGTGATGATCGCGGTCGCGATGCCGGCTTCGCCGAGCAGCTTCACGCCGTGGCCGTCCAGCGAATTGAACGACTTCATCGCGTCGCCCGCGGCGGTAAACAGCAGGCCGCCGTCGGTCAGCACGCCGTCGACGTCGAAAATCATCAGCTTGACGCGGCTCGCGCGTTCGGCTGCAGTCAGCGCAGCGCTCATCAAATCACCTTCTTCGAAAACAGGTCGTGCATGTTCAGCGCGCCGATCAGCACGCCATCGGCGTCGACGACCAGCATCTGGTTGATCCGGTGGCGCTCCATCAGTTCCACCGCTTCGACCGCCAGATGGTCGGCGCCGATCGTGCGCGGCTCGCGCGTCATCACGTCGGCGATCGGCAGGCGGCGGAAATCGCCGTCGCGCGCGAGCACGCGGCGCAGGTCGCCGTCGGTGAAGATGCCCGCGACCTTGCGGTTCGTGTCGACGACGGCCGTCATGCCCATCCGCTTCGCGGTGATCTGGAACAGCGCGTCCGAGAGCGTCGCGTCGAGCCCGACATACGGGACGTCGTCGCCCGTGCGCATCACGTCGCGCACGTAGGTCAGCAGGCGCCGGCCAAGCGCGCCGCCCGGATGCGAGCGCGCGAAATCTTCGGAGCCGAAGCCGCGCGCGTCGAGCACGGCGACGGCGAGCGCGTCGCCGAGCGCGAGCGCGGCGGTCGTGCTCGCGGTGGGCGCGAGATTCAGCGGGCACGCTTCCTTCGACACCGCCGCGTTCAGGTTCACGTCGGCGAGCGTGCCGAGGCTCGATTCCGCGCGGCCCGTGATCGCGATCAGCTTCGCGCCGATCCGCTTCACGAGCGGCAGGATCGCGACGAGTTCTTCCGACTCGCCGGAATAGGAAATGCCGATGAAGACGTCGTCGGGCGTGACCATGCCGAGGTCGCCGTGGCTCGCTTCCGCCGGATGGACGAAGAATGCGGGCGTGCCGGTGCTCGCGAGCGTGGCCGCGATCTTGCGGGCGATGTGCCCCGATTTGCCGATGCCGGAGACCACGACGCGGCCGCGGCAGCCGAGCAGCAGCGCGACGGCGTGGGCGAAGCTGCCGTCGAGCTGGTCGCGCAGCGCGCGCACGGCGTCCGCCTCGATGTCGAGCACGTCGCGGGCGAGCGCGAGCGCCCGATCATCATTGATTTTCGCTATCATGCGCGGAGTATAGCAAAGGCGTTTGTTCGCCGCGCCGGCCCATTCGGACGTGTCCGATGTCGCCGGTCTATCGCCACTTGCCGCGCCCGTCTTGCCGTGGCCCCGACGAACGAGGACGCTCCGCCCGTGATTTCCCCGCTCGAAATGACCCTGCTGCTGCTGCTGGCCTCGGTGGTAGGCGTCGTCGTATTTCGCTCGCTGAATCTGCCGCCGATGCTCGGCTACCTGACCGTCGGCATCCTGGTCGGCCCGCACGCGTTCGGCGTGGCGGGCGACCTCGAGCGCGCCGAGCATCTCGCCGAGTTCGGCGTCGTGTTCCTGATGTTCTCGATCGGTCTCGAGTTCTCGCTCGCGAAGCTGCGCGCGATGCAGCGGCTCGTGTTCGGCCTCGGGCTGATGCAGGTGGTCGCGACACTCGCGCTCGCGGTCGTGCTCGGCATGCTGTTCCAGCGCTGGGTCGACATCACGTGGCAGGGCAGCGTCGCGCTCGGCGGCGCGCTGGCGATGTCGTCGACGGCGATCGTCTCGAAGATGCTCGCCGAGCGGCTCGAGATCGAGACCGAGCACGGCCGCAACATCTTCGGCGTGCTGCTGTTCCAGGATCTCGCGGTGGTGCCGCTGCTGATCGTGATCGCCGCATTCGGCGCCGAGTCGTCGAAGGATCTCGCGCTGACGCTCGGCTTCGCGGCCGTCAAGATCGTGATCGCGCTCTCGCTGCTGCTCGTCATCGGCCAGCGCTTCATGACGCGCTGGCTCAACGTCGTCGCGCGGCGCCGCTCGCAGGAACTGTTCGTGCTGAACCTGCTGCTCGTCACGCTCGGCGCCGCGTTCATCACCGACCGCTTCGGGCTGTCGCTCGCGCTCGGCGCATTCATCGCCGGCATGCTGATCGCCGAGACGCCGTTCCGTCATCAGGTCGAGGAGGACATCAAGCCGTTTCGCGACGTGCTGCTCGGCCTGTTCTTCGTGACGACCGGGATGCTGCTCGACCCGCGCGTGATCTGGGAGCATCCGCTGCTCGTGGGCGGATTTTTCGTCGGCCAGATCCTGTTCAAGGCGACGATGATCGCGGGCCTCGCGCGCCTGTTCGGCGCGACGCCCGGCGTCGCGATGCGCACCGGTATCGGGCTTGCGCAGGCCGGCGAATTCGGCTTCGTGCTGCTGAACCTGATCCTCGATCGCCATCTCGTCGACGCGACGCTGCTGCAGGCGATTCTCGCGTCGATGCTGCTGTCGATGCTCGCCGCGCCGTTCCTGATTCAGAACGCCGATCGGATCGTGATGCGGCTGTCGTCGACCGAATGGATGCAGCAGTCGCTGCAGATGACGCGCATCGCGACGCAGAGCCTGAAGCAGCGCGGCCACGTGATCATCTGCGGCTACGGCCGCGCGGGCCAGAACCTTGCGCGGATGCTCGAACAGGAAGGCATCTCGTACGTCGCGCTCGACCTCGACCCCGATCGCGTGAGCGCGGCCGCGACGGCCGGCGAATCGGTCGTGTTCGGCGACGCCGCGCGCCGCGAGTCGCTGCTCGCGGCCGGCATCCATCGCGCGGCGGCCGTCGCCATCACGTACGCGAATACGCCGTCCGCGCTGCGCGTGCTGCACCACGTGCACGAACTCGAGCCGACATTGCCGGCGATCGTGCGCACCGTCGACGATGCCGATCTCGAGAAGCTGCTCGCGGCCGGCGCGACCGAGGTGATTCCGGAGATCGTCGAAGGCAGCCTGATGCTGGCGTCGCATACGCTGGTGCTGGTCGGCGTGCCGATGCGCAAGGTCGTGCGGCGCGTCGAGGAGATGCGCGACGAGCGCTACAGCCTGTTGCGCGGCTATTTCCACGGCGCCGACGATGCGGACGACGACGATCACGAGCAGGTACGGCTACAATCGGTGCCGGTCGACGCGCGTGCGGACGCGGTCGGGCGCTCGCTGGAGGAGCTCGGGCTCTACGCGCTCGGGCTCGAAGTCACCGCGATCCGCCGGCACGGCATTCGCGGCGTCGAACCCGATCCGCAGACGAAGCTGCGTGCGAGCGACATCGTCGTGCTGCGCGGGCTGCCCGAGGCGCTCGCGCTCGCGGAGGAGCGGCTGTCGCGCCATCGCCGCGATCCGCCGGCCGTCGCCGCGTGAGCCGCGATTCATTACCTGACCCGTATTTTTTCGAAACGGTGCCCGAGCTTCGCGCACCGTTTTTTTCGGAGAGTTTCATGTCGCATTCGTCATCGGGCGCGCCGCTCGATCCGGTCGCCTTCATTCACAGCCAGATCCGCACGGTGCCCGACTGGCCGCAGCCCGGCGTGATGTTCCGCGACATCACGACGCTGCTGCAGAGCCCGAAGGCGCTGCGCATCCTCGTCGACCTGTTCGTCGAGCGCTATGTCGACGCGAAGCTCGACTACGTCGCGGGGCTCGACGCGCGCGGCTTCATCATCGCGCCGATCGTGGCGTACGAGCTCAGCGTCGGCTTCGTGCCGATCCGCAAGGTCGGCAAGCTGCCTTACAAGACGCGTTCGGAATCGTACGAGCTCGAGTACGGCAGCGCGACCGTCGAGATTCACGAGGACGCGTGCAAGCCGGGCGACCGCGTGATCATCATGGACGACCTGATCGCGACCGGCGGCACGATGATGGCCGGACGCAACCTGCTGGAGCGGCTCGGCGCCGTCGTCGTCGAAGGCGCGGCGATCATCGATCTGCCCGATCTCGGCGGCTCGGCGCTGCTGCGCAATGCGGGGCTGCCCGTCTATACCGTCACCGAATTCGCCGGCCACTGAGCGCCGGCTCACGCAGCGAGCCCACGATGCCGAACTTCATGCTGTTTCTCGCCACGTCGGTCGCGATCACGTTCGCGCCGGGTCCCGACAACCTGCAGGTGCTCGCGCGCGGCATCTCGCAGGGCCGCGCGGCCGGCTTCGTCGCCGCGCTCGGCTTCACGGCCGGCATCCTGTTCCATACGACGCTCGCGGCGCTCGGCGTCGCGGCCGTGCTGCGTTCGTCGCCGGTCGCGTTTCAGATCCTGAAGCTCGCGGGCGCCGCGTATCTCGTCTGGATCGGCATCAAGGCGCTGCGCAGCCACGGCCTCGCGGATGCGCATGCGCGGCCGCCGCAGCCGCTCGGCGCGATTTTCCGGCAGAGCCTGATCGGCAATCTGATGAACCCGAAGGTCACGCTGTTCTTCGTCGTGTTCCTGCCGCAGTTCGTCGATCCGCACGGCGTGCAGCCCGTGACGCTGCAGATGTTCGAGCTCGGCGCGCTGTTCATGCTGCAGACGGCCGCGATCTTCTCGCTGTTCGGCGTCGGCGCGGGCGCGATCGGCGCGTGGCTGAAGCGCCGTCCGAAGGCCGGCGTCTGGCTCGACCGTCTCGCCGGCGCGACCTTCATCGCGATCGGCATTCGCGTGGCGCTGAAGGACTGACGACGATGACCTTTCCGTGCATCGCGGCCGCGCGCCGCTTCGATCCGTCCGCGCACGTGCGCTTCGAAATCGCCGGGGCGGCGGTCGGCTGGATCCGCCGCCGCGACGTCGCGCGGCTCGCGCGCTGGCCCGACGTGTTCGAACTGTCCGACGCGCGCGTCGTGCTGTCCGATCGCTACGACACCGTCGACGCGCGCAGCATGGCGCTCGCGAGCGCGATCGGCGCGCTGGCGGCAGAAGGCGCGATTCCGGGCTGGCGCGACGAGATCTATGCGATCCGCAACCGCTTCGACGATCCGCCGCTCGCCTACATCGAGCGCGCGGCGTCGCGCTTCTTCGGCACGCAGACTTATGCGGTGCATGTGAACGGCATCGTAGAATATGCGGTTTCGCCCGGCGCGGCAGGCACGCCGCAGCTGTGGCTCGGCCGCCGCAGCGCGACGAAGGCGACCGACCCCGGCCTGCTGGACAACGTGGTCGCCGGCGGCATCGGCTGGGGGCTCGGCGTGCGCGAGACGCTGGTGAAGGAATGCTGGGAAGAGGCCGGCATCCCGGCCGAACTCGCGGCGCGCGCGATCGCGGGCCGCGCGGTGCAGGTGCTGTGCTCGCTGCCGGAGGGCACGCAGTCCGAACTGATCTTCGTGTACGACCTGCCGTTGCCGCACGACTTCGCGCCGCACAACCAGGACGGCGAAGTGGCCGAACATCTGCTGGCCGGCGTGCCCGAGGTGATCGGCTGGCTGCGCGACGGGCACGCGACGATGGACGCGAGCCTCGCGACGCTCGACACGCTGCTGCGTCACGGCTGGCTGCCGGCCGCCGACGCGGCGGGCCTCGATGCGCTGTTCGCGCCGGCCGCCTGACGCGGCTCGCGGCCGCGCGGCCCACGCGAGCCATTTGACGAATACGGAAACGAAGGGAGTACGGTCATGTCGACCGATCACAGCTTTATCTTGAAACTGTCGTGCCCCGACCGGCACGGCATCGTCCACGCGGTCTCGGGCTTTCTGTTCGAGCGCAACAGCAACATTCTGGATTCCGCGCAGTTCGGCGACAGCCGCACCGGCGAGTTCTTCATGCGCGTGCATTTTGAACAGGACGGCGCGGGCCGGGATGCCGCCTCGGCGCTCGACACGCTGCGCGACGATTTCGCGCCGCTCGCCGAGCAGTTCGCGATGCGCTGGGAACTGCACGATGCGTCGGTGAAACCGCGCGTCGTGATCATGGTGTCGAAGATCGGCCATTGCCTGAACGACCTGCTGTTCCGCTATCGCACGGGCCAGCTGCCGATCGAGATTCCGGCGATCGTGTCGAACCACAAGGACTTCTACCAGCTCGCGGCGAGCTACGACATCCCGTTCCATCACTTCCCGCTGGTCGGCGGTTCGTCCGATGCCGCGAAGGCCGCGCAGGAAGCGCGCGTGCTCGACGTGATCGACGAGCATCAGGCCGACCTCGTCGTGCTCGCGCGCTACATGCAGATCCTGTCGCCGAACATGTGCGAGCGGCTCGCGGGCCGCGCGATCAACATCCATCACTCGTTCCTGCCGAGCTTCAAGGGCGCGAAGCCTTACTATCAGGCGTTCGACCGCGGCGTGAAGCTGATCGGCGCGACCGCGCACTACGTGACGACGGATCTCGACGAAGGGCCGATCATCGAACAGGAGGTCGAGCGCGTCGATCACAGCATGACGCCGGACCAGCTGACCGCGATCGGCCGCGACGTCGAATGCGTGACGCTCGCGCGCGCGGTGAAGTGGCACGTCGAGCACCGCATCGTGCTCAACGGTACGAAGACGGTCGTGTTCCGCTGAGCGGCCGCTTCGGCACGCGTCGCCCAAACGAGAAACGCCGCGCCCTCGACATTCGGGGGCGCGGCGTTTTTTTCGCGTGCGGCGCGGCGTCAGATCATCCGCAGCATCTGCAGTTCGCGCTTGATGTACGCATAGAAGATCGGCGCGGCGATGATGCCCGGCAGCCCGAACGCGGCTTCCATGATCAGCATCGCGAGCAGCAGCTCCCACGCGCGCGATTCGATCTGGCCGCCGATGATCTTCGCGTTGAGGAAATACTCGAGCTTGTGGATGATCACGAGGAACGCGAGCGACGCGATCGCGGTGCCCATGCTGACCGACAGCGACACGGCAACGATCAGCGTGTTCGACACGAGGTTGCCGATCACCGGCAGCAGCCCGACGATGAAGGTGAGGAGCACGAGCGTTTTCGACAGCGGCAGCCGCTCGTGGAAGATCGGCAGCGCGACGAGCAGGTAGAGGCCCGTGAACGCGGCATTGATCGCCGAGATCTTGATTTGCGCGAACACGATCCGGCGGAACGCGTCGGCGAAGCGCGACACGCGCGTGACGAGCGCGGTCGACAGCGGCCGGCGCACCTTGCCGTGCTCGACGCCGATCGCGATCATCGCGCCGATGATCATCCCGAACAGCACGTGGCCGAAGCCGCGCGCGACGTTCTTGCCGCTTTGCTGCAGTTGATCCATGTGCGCGGTCATCAGCACCGCGGCTTTCGCCTTCATCTGCTCGACGTCGACCGGCAGCACGTTCGCGATCCATGCGGGCGTGCGCGCGCGCGTCTGTTCGACGATCTGCATCAGCTGGCCGAGCAGCGCCTGCAGGTTCGGCACCGTGTGCTCGAAGTGCTCGACGACCGCGATCGACAGGCCCGTCAGCGCGCCGACGATCGCGATCGCGAGCAGCACGACCGCGACCCAGCGCGCGCGCATGCTCGTCGTGTGGCGCTCGATCACCGGCGCGATCGTATGGATCAGTTGATAGACGAGCAGCCCGGCGAGTAGCCCGCCGAGCAGCTTCAGATCGAGGACGAGCCACATCGCGGCCAGCGCGAACACGTAGCTGCCGATTTCGATCGCCGACAGCTTCGGCAGACTGAAGTCGCTCGTGAGCCGCACGCTGCGCAGGTGCGGCTCGCGGCTTTGCGCATCGCGCGCCGGCTCTTGTTGCTTCTCCATCGTCAATTCCTTGTCGGCAGGAGCGCGTGCGGGCTGCGCAGCGGCTCCGAGCCATCCCGGGCGGCCGATCGCCGCCGATGCACCGGCCTGGTGCGGATTACCAAGCTTACGGCCGTAAAGTATAGCCGCCATTATGGGCTCGAACGGGCCGTTTGGCGTGCGGGGAATGACACGAAGCGGAAATGACGACGGGCGGCGCGGCGGCCGCCCGTCGCGGCGCAAGCGTTGCCCGGCCGCTGCGCGCCGGGCGACCGGGGCGATTAGCCTGCGGCGACCTTGCGCGTCGGGCGCTTGAGGAGCGGCGCGAGATACTTGCCGGTGAAGCTCGCTTTCGTCTTCGCGACCTGCTCGGGCGTGCCCTGCGCGATGATCTGGCCGCCGCCGGCGCCACCTTCGGGGCCGAGGTCGATCACCCAGTCGGCCGTCTTGATGACGTCGAGGTTGTGCTCGATGATCACGACCGTGTTGCCCTGGTCGCGCAGCCGATGGATCACTTCGAGCAGCAGCGCGATGTCGTGGAAATGCAGGCCCGTCGTCGGCTCGTCGAGGATGTACAGCGTGCGGCCCGTGTCGCGCTTCGACAGCTCGAGCGACAGCTTGACGCGCTGCGCTTCGCCGCCCGACAGCGTGGTGGCCGACTGGCCGAGGCGGATGTAGCCGAGGCCGACGTCGAGCAGCGTCTTGAGCTTGCGCGCGACGACCGGCACCGCGCTGAAGAACTCGTACGCATGCTCGACGGTCATGTCGAGCACTTCGCTGATGTTCTTGCCCTTGTACTGCACGTCGAGCGTCTCGCGGTTGTAGCGCTTGCCGTGGCAGACGTCGCACGGCACGTAGACGTCCGGCAGAAAGTGCATCTCGACCTTCAGCACGCCGTCGCCCTGGCACGCCTCGCAGCGGCCGCCCTTCACGTTGAACGAGAAGCGGCCCGGATCGTAGCCGCGCTCCTTCGCGGTCGGCACGCCCGCGAACAGCTCGCGGATCGGCGTGAACACGCCCGTGTAGGTAGCCGGGTTCGAGCGCGGCGTGCGGCCGATCGGCGACTGGTCGACGTTGATGACCTTGTCGAAATGCTCGAGCCCTTCGATCGCTTCGTGCGCGGCCGGCTCGGCGGACGAGCCGTACAGGTGCCGTGCGACCGCGTGATAGAGCGTGTCGTTGATCAGCGTCGACTTGCCGGAGCCCGACACGCCGGTGATGCAGGTCAGCAGACCGACCGGCAGATCGAGGTTCACGTGCTTCAGGTTGTTGCCGTGCGCGTCGACGATGCGCAGCATGCGCTCGGGATCGGGCGCGATGCGCTCGTCCGGATAGTCGATCGTGCGCGCGCCGACGAGATACTGGCCCGTCAGCGACTGCGGGTTCGCCTGCACCTGCTTCGGCGTGCCTTCGGCGACGACCACGCCGCCGTGCTCGCCCGCGCCCGGACCCATGTCGACGACGTAGTCGGCGGTGCGGATCATGTCCTCGTCGTGCTCGACGACGATCACCGAATTGCCGAGATCGCGCAGATGCTTGAGCGTCGCGATCAGCCGGTCGTTGTCGCGCTGGTGCAGACCGATCGACGGCTCGTCGAGCACGTACATCACGCCGGTCAGGCCGGAGCCGATCTGCGACGCGAGCCGGATGCGCTGCGCTTCGCCGCCCGACAGCGTTTCGGCGCTGCGCTCGAGCGACAGATAGTCGAGGCCGACGTTGTTCAGGAACGTCAGGCGCGCGACGATTTCCTTGATCACCTTGTCGGCGATTTCGCGCTTCGCGCCTTCGAGCGTCAGCCCGTCGAAATAGCCGAGCGCGTCGCGCAGCGGCCAGCCGCTGATCTCGTAGATCGCCCGCGCGTGGTCGCCCGTGCCGATCCGCACGAAGCGCGCCTCGCGACGCAGGCGCGTGCCGTCGCACGACGGGCACGGCTGGTTGTTCTGGTATTTCGACAGCTCTTCGCGCACGGCGACCGAATCGGTCTCGCGGTAGCGCCGCTCGAGGTTCGGGATGATCCCTTCGAAGACGTGCTCGCGCACCGTCGTGCGGCCGCGCTCGTTGATGTACGAGAACGGAATCGTCTGCTTGCCGGAGCCGAACAGCAGCACCTTGCGGATCTTCTCGGGCAGATCCTCGAACGCGGTGTCGATGTCGAACTCGTAGAACGCCGCGAGGCTCTGCAGCATCTGGAAGTAGAACTGGTTGCGGCGATCCCAGCCTTTCACCGCGCCGGCCGCGAGCGACAGCGACGGATGCGCGACGACGCGCTTCGGATCGAAGAACGTGATCTGGCCGAGGCCGTCGCATTCCGGGCACGCGCCCATCGGGTTGTTGAACGAGAACAGGCGCGGCTCGAGCTCCTGCAGCGAATACGAGCAGATCGGGCACGCGAACTTCGAGCTGAACAGGTGCTCGCGGTCGGTGTCCATCTCGAGCGCGATCGCGCGGCCGTCGGCAAGACGCAGCGCCGTCTCGAACGATTCGGCGAGACGCTGCTTCATGTCGGGGCGCACCTTCAGGCGATCGACGACGACGTCGATCGTGTGCTTGTCGTTCTTTTTCAGCTTCGGCAGCGAATCGACGTCGTAGATCTTCGCGACGCCTTCGTTCGCCGTGCCGCCGCCCGAGCGCACGCGAAAGCGCACGAAGCCCTGCGCCTGCATGTCCTCGAACAGCTCGGCGTGCTCGCCCTTGCGGTTCGCGACGACCGGTGCGAGGATCATCAGCTTGGTTTCCTCGGGCAGCGCGAGTGCCGCATCGACCATCTGCGACACGCTCTGCGCTTCGAGCGGAATGTTGTGATCGGGGCAGTACGGCGTGCCGACCCGTGCGTACAAAAGTCGCAGGTAGTCGTGGATTTCCGTGACCGTGCCGACGGTCGAACGCGGGTTGTGCGACGTCGCCTTCTGCTCGATCGAGATCGCGGGCGACAGCCCCTCGATCAGGTCGACGTCCGGTTTCTCCATCAGCTGCAGGAACTGGCGGGCGTACGCGGACAGGCTTTCCACGTAGCGGCGCTGACCTTCGGCATAAAGGGTGTCGAACGCGAGCGAGGACTTGCCCGAGCCGGACAACCCGGTAATCACGATCAGCTTGTGTCGCGGCAGGTCGAGATTGACGTTTTTCAGGTTGTGGGTGCGCGCCCCACGGATACGAATCTGTTCCATGAACCTGGCGAAAATGGAGGAAACCAAACCTGCTACTATAACGGCTTTTCGAGACCGTCGTCGGGGGCCTCCGGCCTTTGCAGCAGGTGGCAGCAAGGCGTCTTCCGCGTCGGGAAAGCGGCCGCACCGCGCGGTTCCGGCGGCCGGCGTTCCGGCGCTCCGGCGCTCCGGCGGCCGGCACGCCGCGGCATCGCGCCCCGCCGATTGCCCGGCCCTGATCTTTCCGCCCCTGCCGCCGGGCGGACACTCCGATCATTCGAAATTCATTCAGATGTCCAATCCGTCCGCCACGTCTTCCCGCATGAGTGCGCCCGAACTGCGCGCGACCACGTCGCTCGCGGCGATCTTTGCGCTGCGCATGCTCGGGCTGTTCATGATCATGCCGGTGTTCTCGGTCTACGCGAAAACGATTCCGGGCGGCGACAACGTGGTGCTCGTCGGCATCGCGCTCGGCGCGTACGGCGTCACGCAATCGCTGCTGTACATCTTCTACGGATGGGCGTCCGACCGGTTCGGCCGCAAGCCGGTGATCGCGACGGGGCTGCTGATCTTCGCGCTCGGCAGCTTCGTCGCCGCGTTCGCGCACGACATCACGTGGATCATCGTCGGCCGCGTGATTCAGGGGATGGGCGCCGTGTCGTCGGCGGTGCTCGCGTTCATTGCCGATCTGACCTCCGAGCAGAACCGCACGAAAGCGATGGCGATGGTCGGCGGCTCGATCGGCGTGTCGTTCGCGATCGCGATCGTCGGCGCGCCGATCGTGTTCCACTGGGTCGGCATGAGCGGGCTGTTCGCGATCGTCGGCGTGCTGTCGATTCTGGCGATCGGCGTCGTGCTGTGGGTCGTGCCCGACGCCGCGAAGCCCGTGCACGTGCCCGCGCCGTTCGCCGAGGTGCTGCACAACGTCGAGCTGCTGCGTCTGAACTTCGGCGTGCTCGTGCTGCATGCGACGCAGACGGCGCTGTTTCTCGTCGTACCGCGCCTGCTCGTCGACGGCGGGCTGCCCGTTGCGTCGCACTGGAAGGTCTATCTGCCCGTGATGGCGCTCGCGTTCGTGATGATGGTGCCGGCGATCATCGTCGCCGAAAAGCGGGGCAAGATGAAGCCGGTGCTGCTCGGCGGCATCGTCGCTATCCTGATCGGTCAATTGCTGCTCGGCAGCGCGCCGCATACCATCCTGATTGTGGCGGCGATTCTGTTCGTGTACTTCCTGGGTTTCAACATCCTGGAAGCATCGCAGCCGTCGCTCGTGTCGAAGCTCGCGCCCGGTTCGCGCAAGGGCGCGGCCACGGGCGTGTACAACACCACGCAGTCGGTCGGGCTCGCGCTCGGCGGCATCGCGGGCGGCTGGCTGCTGAAGCACGGCGGCGCGGACACCGTCTTCTACGCGTGCTCGGGGCTCGTCGCAGCGTGGCTTATAATCGCGGCCAGCATGAAAGCACCGCCGCGCAAGGCCTGATCCTTCATCCGGGCGGGCACGGGCGGTGCTTGCCGGCGTGCCCGGCGGGCGCCCGCGACTGGATCCGCGGGCGGCCCGGCATCGAATCTATTGGAGAAACACATGGCATCCGTCAACAAGGTCATCCTCGTCGGCAATCTCGGCGCCGATCCTGAAGTCCGTTACCTGCCGAGCGGCGACGCGGTTGCGAACATCCGTCTCGCGACCACCGACCGCTACAAGGACAAGGCGAGCGGCGAGTTCAAGGAAATGACCGAGTGGCATCGCGTCGCGTTCTTCGGCCGTCTCGCCGAAATCGTCAGCGAATACCTGAAGAAGGGCTCGTCGGTCTACATCGAAGGCCGGATCCGCACGCGCAAGTGGCAAGGCCAGGACGGCCAGGATCGCTATTCGACCGAAATCGTCGCCGACCAGATGCAGATGCTCGGCGGCCGCGGCGGCTCGGGCGGTGGCGGCGGTGACGAAGGCGGTTATGGCGGCGGCTACGGTGGTGGCGGCGGCGGTCGCGGCGAGCAGATGGAGCGCGGCGGCGGTGGCGGTCGTGCAAGCGGCGCGGCGCGTGGCGGTGGCGGCGGTGGCCAGAGCCGCCCGAGCGCGCCGGCTGGCGGCGGCTTCGACGAGATGGACGACGATATTCCGTTCTGATTTCCCGCACGCGGAACCCGTGAAGATCAACCCCGCCTTTTGGCGGGGTTTTTCTTTTTGCGGCGGGGATTCCGAGCTTTCTGCCAGCAGCGTGTCGCGGCGGTCCGGGGCGTGTCGTCGACGGGGGGAGACCAGTTCGAAGGCCGCGCTTTACAGTCCGCCACAGTGCGGTCTCGAGTCATTTCCGTTGGGTTGGGGGGCGGCGAGGGAGTTTCCTCGTAACCGTGAGGAAAGCCATATTTTTTGTCAGCGGATTTGCAGATAGAGTGAACCGTCGGCGCTGAATGCGAGGTGGAGACCGCCGACAATAATTCACTTTTTATGGAGACCGAATCAATGCGTGAGCTCAATCGAAATGAACTGCAACAAGTCGGCGGTGCCCTTTCCTGTCAGCTGAATCCAGCGCCCGTCAATTGGGCTGCGGTCGGAGGCGCAGCCCTGGTCGGCGCGGTCCGTGGGCCGCAATCTGCGTTGTTGAGCGGCGCAGGAGCCTTTCTCGGGCAAGCCTGGATCTGACTGATCGGCAATTTTTCGTTCTGCCGTGTGCGGGCATTTTGTACGCTCGCACACCGGTATTTTGCAATGGATTCAGGCGTCCGGAGCCCTCATGCGCTTTCGTCGTTCTCAAAGGCCGCTTGTGAAGTTTCTGAGGTATGGCATCTATCCCGATAGATTCAGCACTGAATATGGAGATGGATGGTTTGCCATCCTGCTCGGCGCCTTCGGCAGAACGCTGCCCATGTCGGTCGGGATAGCCGCACTGAGCTGCGTCGTTGCGCCCGGCGTGCTCACGACGGGAGGGCTGGCATTCACGACAGCGATTCTTTTCGCGTACAACGCGTTTTTGGAATGGCACTTGATTCGCCGATCCCGACGCGAAGAGCAATAGTCGGCCGGCACGTGCGCGGCATGCCGATTCCGCGTCACGAGGGGTGATACGATCGCGGTGCCTGACGACGGCCCACGAACGTTGTCCGGCCTGTCCGGAACGTGACCGACACACTGCCCGACCTCATCGCCCCGCATCTCGACATGCTTTTCTCCAGAATCGATCCGCACATGACGGCCGCCGCGACGGGCCGCCACGTCGATCGACGCCTGTCTTATGCTTCGCATGGCGGCGCTCGGCGCTGCCGCTATCGACCGGAGTTGCCTCATGACGCGAAATAGGCGCACGCCGGGCTGGCCCGGCACCCTGCTGTCGCGTGCGTTCTTCGATCGCGCCGCGCCGACGGTCGCGCCGCTGCTGCTGAACAAGATTCTCGCGTCCGCGGACGGTCGCGCAGGGCGGATCGTCGAGGTGGAAGCCTATGCCGGCGCGATCGACCCGGCCGCGCATACCTATCGCGGCAAGACGCCGCGCAACGCGACGATGTTCGGGCCGCCCGGGCACATGTACGTGTATTTCACGTACGGGATGCACTGGTGCTGCAACTGCGTCTGCGGCCCGGACGGCGCCGGCACCGGCGTGCTGATCCGGGCGCTCGAACCGCTGTCCGGCATCGAGCGGATGCGCGCCGCGCGTCCGCCGCAGACGCGCGATCGCGACCTGTGTCGCGGCCCGGCTCGGCTCACGCAGGCGATGGGCATCACCGGTGCGCAGGACGGCGCCGACCTCGTGTGCGCGTGCGACGGCTTCGCGATCGTCGACGACGGCACGGCACCGCCCGCGCACGCGAAAGGCGGCCCGCGCATCGGTATCCGCGTCGGCACGGATCTGCCGTGGCGATGGAGCGTGCCGGGCAATCCGTACGTATCGGGGCCCCGTGCGATCGAGCGGTAGGTGGGCACGCGGCGCGCATGCGCGCGCATCGGCGATGCGGGGCCTGTCAGGAATTTTGTGTTTAAGG
>NZ_KV786758.1:0-8850 GCF_001806955.1 Burkholderia sp. HMSC10F09 | reverse complement strand
CAGAAAGAACCTTAACTGAACGGCATTACCGCCTTGTGCGGGCTTCTTCTATTGCTGCGCCATCTTTGCCGCCGAATCGGCGCGCCGCCCCGCGCTACGAGAAATTCGCGATTGCATCCGCACGCGACTGCGCTATCGTGACGGCATGCCTTCCTGATCCCCGCGCGATGCTCGATCCGACCGACCTGCGACTCCTGTATCAGCTCCGGCCTGCGGAGCCCGGCGATTTTCCGTTCGCCGAGGCGCTGACGCACGGCAACATGGGCGGCTATTACAAGCGGCACGGGCTCGTATGGCGCAGCGACCTGTTCTACGCAAGCTGGCGCGAATCGGAGAATTTCATTCTCGAAGCCGACGGTCAGCGCATCGGCGTGCTGCGCGTGACGGAAGAGGGCGACTCGCTGCATATCCGCGACGTGCAGATCGCGGCCGGCCATCGCGGTCGCGGCGCGGGCACCTATCTACTCGACATGTCGCATCGCTGGGCGCGTGCGCGCGGGTTGCACGAGCTGCAACTGCGCGTGTTCGTCGACAATCCGGCCGCGCGTCTGTACCGCCGTATGGGTTATCACGTGACAGGGCCGCGCCTCGCGCAACTCGGCTCGATCCGTCACATGGTGCGGCCGGTCTGACGCGAGGCTCACCGCGCCGTATCGTGCGCGTCGTCGTCGCGCATGTCGTCGCTCGGTGCGACGCGCTCGGTGCCGCGGTGCTCGTATCCGCGCAGCATGAAGGCACGCGGGCTTTCGCCGAACGCGCGCCGGAACATCGCCGAGAACGCGCTCTGGCTCTGGTAGCCGAGTTCGCGCGCGATATGCGAGAGCGGGCGCCCCTGATTCAGCAACGGAATCGCGCGCGCCAGCAGCGCCTGCTGCCGCCATTGCGAGAAGCTCACTCCGAGTTCCTGCTTGAAGAGCCGCGAGATCGTGCGCGTGCTCGCCCCTACCTCGCTCGCCCAGTGTTCGAGCGATTCGGCGTTTGCCGGCTGTGCGAGCACCGATTCGCAGAGCGTCCGGAGCCGCTTTTCGTCTGGCATCGGCACCGCGAGCGGCAACGGCTCCGCGCGGCTCAGTTCATCGAGCACGAGCCCGCATAGCAGGCGCTCGCGTCCGTCGCTGAGGTCGCGCGCGTCCAGTGCGACGATCAGCTCGCGCAGCAATCCCGTCACTTCGACCACGCGGCACGCGGCGAGCCCGTCCGGAACGATCGATTCGTCGATATAGAGCGTGCGCAGGTACGCCTCTTCGACGATCGCGACTTCGTGCGTGACGTGCGGCGGCACCCAGATCGCGCGGGACGGCGGCACCATCCAGGTCGTGCCGGTCGTCGCGACACGCAGCACGCCGCGCGATGCATACGCGAGCTGCGCCCACGCATGCGTGTGCAGCGGAATGCGGCTGCCCGCGTCGACGTGGCGCGCGCGCACGCGCATCGGGTGCGCGCGCGTCGGCGCGAACTCGGGCGGAATGTCGATGACGTCGTACGGATTCGACGCGTCGGCCGGGACGATCGGATGCATGAGCGGTTCGGACTGGAGCGGCGGGCGATGCCGTTATTGTAGAAGGGGCCGTGCAAGCGCAGGCGGCGGCTTTTGGGTCGATAATGCAGCGTTTCAATGAACTTTGTATGGGCGGGACGGCCTTCGCGTTCACCGTGCCGCAGCGTGCCCCTCGATCGAAGGAGACGAACCGATGACGTTTGCAACAACCGATCTTTGCGACGCCCACGAAGACAAACTGGCCGCCGGCACGCTGCGCGTGCTGCAGCCGGCCTTGCGGCCGTACGGCGGTGCGGCGCGCTTCGCCGGGCCCGCCGCGACGCTGAAGGTGTTCGAGGACAACACGCTCGTGCGTGCGGCGCTCGAGCAGAACGGCGGCGGCCGCGTGCTCGTCGTCGACGGCGGCGCGAGCCTGCGCTGCGCGCTCGTCGGCGGCAATCTCGGCGCGCTGGCCGAGAAGAACGGATGGGCCGGCATCGTCGTGCACGGATGCGTGCGCGATGCGGCCGAACTGCGCGAATGCAAGGTCGGCGTGCTCGCGCTCGCGACGCATCCGCGCAAGAGCGACAAGCGCGGCGCCGGCGAGCGCGACGTGCCGGTCACGGTGCTCGGCACGCGGATCGCGCCGGGCGAATGGATCTACGCGGACGACGACGGCGTGCTCGTGAGCGCGACGTCGCTGACCTGACCCGACGTGCGACTGCACGCGAATCGCTGAAGGAGAGATCGATGCGCTACGTATTCGTCTACGGCACGCTGAGGGCCGGCGAGATCAACGACATCGGCCTTGCGGCCGCGCGGCACGGCATTCCCGCGCCGACGCTGATCGGCGCGGCGGCGCTGCCGGGCGAACTGTACGATTTCGGCACGTATCCCGGCATGACGGCCGCGCACGTCGGCACGTCGATCGTATGGGGCGATGTGTACGAGATCGACGAGCGGCTGGTGCCCGTGCTCGACGAGATCGAGCGCGTGTATCCGGGCGTCGACACGCTGTTCCGTCAGGAGAGCGTGACCGTCGAACTCGGCGGCCGCCAGTATGCGTGCCTGTATTACCCGGTTGCCGCGCATGCGACGGCCGACCGTCCGCGGATCGCATCCGGCGACTGGGTCCGGCATCGGCGCGAGCGCGAAGCGGCGTGAGCGACGTGAGCGTCGGTGTCCGCGACGACGAGCCGGCTGTCGCAAAAAGAGAAAGCGCCCCGCAGGGCGCTTTTTGACGAACGGACCGGCGGGCACGCGGCGGTGCGCCGCGGCGGCCGGCCCTATCAGATTTCCTCGTACAGCGGCAGCGTCAGGAATTCGGTGAAGCCTTCCGACGTCGACATCTGTTCGAAGATCGCCGCCGCACGCTCGTAAGGCTGCGTGTTGCCGCCGACCGAGCGCTTCACGTTCTCGAGCTCGGCCTTCGCGAACTCGCGCACGAGCTCGGCGGTGACCTTGCGGCCGTCGTCGAGCACGCCCTTCGGCGAGCGGATCCACTGCCACACCTGCGAGCGCGAGATCTCGGCGGTGGCCGCATCTTCCATCAGGTTGTGAATCGGCACGCAGCCGTTGCCGTCGAGCCACGCGCCGAGATAGTGGATCCCGACGTTGATGTTGTTGCGCAGGCCGGCTTCGGTGATCGGCGCCTCGGGCTGGAAGTCGAGCAGGTTCTTGCCCTCGACCTGCACGTCGTCGCGCTGCTTGCCGATCTGGTTCGGCTTGTCGCCGAGCACCTTGACGAATTCCTCCATTGCGATCGGCACGAGGCCCGGGTGCGCCACCCAGCCGCCGTCGTAGCCGTCCGTCGCATCGCGCTGCTTGTCCGAACGCACGCCGGCCATCGCCTTCTCGTTCGCTTCCGGATCGTTCTTGATCGGAATCAGCGCGCTCATTCCGCCGATCGCGGGCGCGTTGCGCTTGTGGCAGGTCTTCAGCAGCAGCAGCGCGTAGGCGCGCATGAACGGCACCGTCATCGTGATCTTCGAGCGATCGGCGAGGCAGAAGTCGCGATCGTTCTTGAACTTCTTGATCGCCGAGAAGATGTAGTCCCAGCGGCCCGCGTTCAGGCCCGAGCTGTGTTCGCGCAGCTCGTAGAGGATCTCGTCCATTTCGAACGCGGCGAGGATCGTCTCGATCAGCACCGTCGCGCGGATCGTGCCGCGCGGAATGCCGATCGCTTCCTGCGCGGCGACGAAGATGTCGTTCCACAGGCGCGCCTCGAGATGGCTTTCCATCTTCGGCAGGTAGAAGTACGGGCCCGAGCCGCGCGCGATCAGCTCCTTCGCGTTATGGAACAGGAACAGCGCGAAATCGAAGATGCCGCCGGACACGCGCTGGCCGTCGACCGTCACGTGCTTCTCGTCGAGGTGCCAGCCGCGCGGACGCACGATCAGCGTCGCGACCTTGTCGTTCAGCTTGTACGACTTGCCGTTCTGCTCGAGCGAGATCGTGCGGCGCACCGCATCCTTCAGGTTGATCTGGCCGTCGATCTGGTTCGTCCAGCTCGGCGCGTTCGAATCCTCGAAGTCCGTCATGTACGAATCGGCGCCCGAGTTCAGCGCATTGATGATCATCTTGCGCTCGACGGGGCCGGTGATCTCGACGCGGCGGCACTGCAGGTCGGCAGGCAGCGGCGCGACCTTCCAGTCGCCTTCGCGGATGGCCTTCGTCTCGGGCAGAAAATCGGGGCGCTCGCCGGCGTCGAGACGCTTCGTGCGCTCGACGCGCGCCTGCAGCAGCGCCTGGCGGCGCGGTTCGAACGCGCGATGCAGCGAAGCGACGAGCTCGAGCGCGTCGGGCGTCAAGATCGCTTCGTAACCCGGCTTGATCTCGCCGGTGATCGCCATGCCTTGCGGCAGCGTGATCGGGGTGCTCATGGGTCTCATCTCCTTGGTCGGTCAGTTGCGGTTTCGGTGAAGGGGGAAGGCGGCAGCGATGCGAACGTCATGCGCCCGGGCCGGGACGCGTGCGGTTCGCCGCTCTGCCGGACGGAGCCGGGGTGGCGAGGAATGCGAGCAGATCGGCCATGCCGGTGCCGGTGCCGTCGGGCGGCACGCCGAGTTCTTCGGCCGGTGCGCCCGTACGGTTCAGCCAGAACGTCGTGTAGCCGAACCAGCCGGCGCCTGCGACGTCCCACGCGTTCGACGACACGAACACGATGTCGCGCGGGTTCGCGCCGAACGCGGCGGTGCCGAGCGCATAGGCGGCCGGACTCGGCTTGTACGCGCGCACGGCGTCGGCCGACAGCACGCGATCGAACAGGCCGGTCATGCCGGCGCTCTTGATCGCGATGTCGAGCATCTGCGGATTGCCGTTCGACAGGATCGCGAGCGGCGGACGCGGCTCCAGCGCGCGCAGCCTCCGCAGCGCGGGCACCGTATCGGGATAGGTGGACAGACACGCGTATTCGTCCATCAGCCGCTTTTCGGCCGCGCTGTTCAGCGCGACGCCGAGCGAGCGTGCGGCAAAGCGCAGCGCGTCGAGCGTGATGTCGCGAAACGGGCGATAGTGCGCACCGGCCGGATCGGCGAGCGTGCGCAGCTGCGAGTATTCGATTTGTTTGCGTCGCCACAGCTGCGACAACCGTTCCCCGCGACCGGGGAACATCTGCTCAGCCGCAGCCACGACGGCATGCACGTCGAACAACGTGCCGAATGCGTCGAACAGGATGGCGTCGGGAGAGGAGAGTGTCGTTGTGGCCGACATAGCCTTGCGCTCCAGTTTCAGAGGTCGAGTCGATTCTATTCGTGATCGCTGGTATCAAAAAAGACGCTAATCATCACTTGATCTTTTACTTTCATATACCTAATCTTGAGCCGCTTCAGTCATCAGAGCGGCACGGCGTGCCGTCCCTTTCGATTCATGGACCGGTTCAAACAGATCGAAACGTTCGTCGCGGTCGCGGCGAAAGGCAGCCTGTCGGCGGCCGCGCACGCGGAGGGCGTCGCGCCGGCGATCATCGGCCGCCGTCTCGACGCGCTCGAGGAGCGGCTCGGCGTCAAGCTGCTCGTGCGCACGACGCGCAAGCTCACGCTGACCTTCGAGGGCTCCGCCTTCCTCGAGGATTGCCAGCGCATCATCAACGACATGCAGAACGCGGAAGCGAGCGTGTCCGCCGGCGGCGTGAAGGCGAGCGGCCATTTGCGCATCACGGCGCCGGCCGGCTTCGGCCGCCGCCACGTCGCGCCGCTCGTGCCGGACTTCAGCGGCGCGCATCCGGACGTGTCGGTCACGCTCGATCTGTCGGACCGGATGGTCGACCTCGTCAACGAAGGCTTCGATTGCGCGGTGCGGCTCGGCGAGCTGCCCGATTCTTCGCTCGTGTCGCTGAAGCTCGGCGAGAACCGGCGCGTGTGCGTCGCGTCGCCCGCCTATCTCGCGCGGCGCGGCACGCCGACGACGCTCGCGGAACTCGCGCGCCACAACTGCCTCGCGCTCGCTGCGAACGCGAACCAGCAGCGCGGCTGGACTTTCCAGGAAGACGACAAGGTCGTGTCGATCCGCGTGAGCGGCACGATGGAGTGCTCCGACGGCGCGGTGCTGCACGAGTGGTGCCTGGCCGGCCACGGTCTGGCATGGCGATCGTGGTGGGAAGTCGGCGACGACATCGCGGCCGGCCGCCTCGTCAGCGTGCTCGACGCGTTCGCGGCGCCGCCGATCGGCATTCACGCCGTGTTTCCGCAGCGCCGGCACCTGCCGCTGCGCGTGCGGCTGTTTCTCGATTACCTGAAGCACACGTACGAGCGGCCCGGTTACTGGGGCGAATAGCGTCGCGCGGCAACATGCGGGCCAATCCGCTGCCGCCGCTGCCGCGTCGCGCACTACAATCGAAACAGGCAGGCGCGCGGCGTCGCGACGGGCAGGTATGGCGCGGCGGCGCGCGGCGTGCCATTGACGCAGGAGGGCGCGATGTTCCGGCACATCCTCGTTCCAACCGACGGTTCCGAACTGTCGAAGAAGGCGATCGACGGCGCGATCGATCTGGCCCGCGCGGTCAATGCACGCGTGACCGCGTATGCGTGCCTGCCGCAGTATCCGTATTCGCCGTTTTCCGAAGTAATCATCGAGCCGCCCGCCGATTTCCGGGCGCGCAGCGAGCGCGAGGCACGCGCGCATCTCGACGAAGTCGAAACGGCCGCGAAGGCGGCGGGTGTCGTCTGCGATACGTGGACGAGCGTGCATCCGTCGCCGTACCTCGGGATCATCGAGGCGGCCGAGCGCGGCGGCTGCGACGTGATTTTCATGGCGTCGCACGGACGTCGCGGGCTCGGCAGCCTGCTGATCGGCAGCGAGACGCAGCGCGTGCTGACTCATACGAAGATTCCGGTGATCGTCTATCGGTGATCGCGGTGCCGGCGCTGCGAGTAGCGCATGGCCGGCGCCGAAAAAAGGCGCGCCGGACGGTGCCGGCGCGCGTCGTAGCAAGCGGCCCGCAGGCCGCGCGGCCGGTCGCGTGGTGCGCGCCGGCCGTCTCCTCCCTGGTTCTCGCTCTGTCGTCGCCGCCGCGGTCGGCCCGGTCCGGGCGCGACAGCGGCGGCGCGTGGCGCGCGACGCTTACGCGACCTTCTTGCCGTCGAAGAACTGCTCGTCTTCGGTCGAGCCGTGCAGGGCGGTCGTCGACGCTTCGCGCTCGACCGTCTGCGTGACCGCGTCGAAGTAGCCGGTACCGACTTCGCGCTGGTGCTTGACCGCCGTGAAGCCCTTGTCGGCTGCCGCGAACTCGGCCTGCTGCAGTTCGACGAACGCGCTCATCTGCGTGCGTGCATAGCCGTGCGCGAGGTTGAACATCGAGTAGTTCAGCGCGTGGAAGCCGGCGAGCGTGATGAACTGGAACTTGTAGCCCATCGCGCCGAGCTCCTTCTGGAACTTGGCGATCGTCGCGTCGTCGAGGTTCTTCTTCCAGTTGAACGACGGCGAGCAGTTGTACGACAGCAGCTTGCCCGGGAACTGCTTGTGGATCGCTTCGGCGAACTTCTTCGCGTATTCGAGATCCGGCTTGCCGGTTTCGCACCAGATCAGATCGGCGTACGGCGCATACGCGAGGCCGCGCGACACGGCCTGCTCGAGGCCCGGCTTCGTGCGGAAGAAGCCTTCGACCGTGCGCTCGCCGGTCAGGAACGGCTTGTCGTTGTCGTCGATGTCGGACGTGATCAGGTCAGCGGCTTCCGCGTCGGTACGTGCGACGAGCACGGTCGGCGTGCCCATCACGTCGGCGGCGAGACGCGCGGCCGAGAGCTTCGCGACCGCTTCGCGCGTCGGCACGAGCACCTTGCCGCCCATGTGGCCGCACTTCTTGACCGATGCGAGCTGGTCTTCGAAGTGCACGCCCGATGCGCCTGCCTCGATCATCGCCTTCATCAGCTCGAATGCGTTCAGCACGCCGCCGAAACCGGCTTCCGCGTCGGCGACGATCGGCGCGAAGAAGTCGACATAGCCTTCGTCGCCCGGGTTCTTGCCTTCGGACCACTGGATCTGGTCTGCGCGCGTCAGCGTGTTGTTGATGCGCTTCACGACGAGCGGCACCGAGTTCGCCGGATACAGCGACTGGTCCGGATACATCTCGCCGGCGACGTTCGCGTCGCCCGCGACCTGCCAGCCGGACAGGTAGATCGCCTTCAGGCCGGCCTTGACCTGCTGCATCGCCTGGTTGCCGGTCAGCGCGCCGAGTGCGTTGACGAACGGCTCGTTGTTGATCAGCTCCCACAGCTTTTCGGCGCCGCGCTTCGCGAGCGTGTGCTCGACCTGGATCGAGCCGCGCAGGCGCACCACGTCTTCAGCCGTGTAGCTGCGCTTGATGCCCTTCCAGCGCGGATCGGTTTCCCATTGCTTTTGCAGTTCCTGTGCCTGTTGCTGACGCGACATGATGAGCTCCTTGAAGTGGTGTGTTGCCTATCGGTTGAATCGGACGGTGGTGATGCTGTTCGCGAAGCCGGTTGTGCTGCGTCCCGTTTCGTGAAGTCTTGTATAAGAGTCTAGGCAAATCGCGTCGCACGAAACAGGGGCTATGTCGGGATGGTTTGAAATTTTTATTCTTTGAAAATCATGTGGTTATGATTGACGTTTCGCGATGAGAAACGTCTTTTTTTATTCTGCAATCGGCACGGTTGTGCCACGCAGCATGATTTTTTACGAGACAAAAGATTTTTTCGTATCGTGAAAAGCGGGGCGAGACGAAAAAAAACCGGCGCGGATGCGCCGGTCGATCGGATGCGTGGGCGGCTCGCAAGCCGCCCGTGCGCGCTTACGACGCGGAATTGCTGCGTCGCGGGCCGCTGCTGCGCTGACCGTCGCGACGGCCGCCGTCGCGGCTCGCGCCCGGCTTGCCGCTCCAGCCGCCGCCGTTGCCGCCGCCGTAGCTGTGGCCGTGA
>NZ_KV786757.1:0-18013 GCF_001806955.1 Burkholderia sp. HMSC10F09 | reverse complement strand
CGCGCGGTCGCCGAGCGCGCGGGCGTGGCGCGGATCGCGCTCGCGGACGTCGACGCGCTCGCCGCCGAGCCGGGCCGCACGCTCTACCGCTTCGACGTGCGCACGCCGGAGGAGTACGAGGCCGGCCATCTACCGGGTTTCCTGAGCACGCCGGGCGGCCAACTCGTGCAGG
The DNA here is from genome assembly GCF_001806955.1 of Burkholderia sp. HMSC10F09. NCBI lineage: Bacteria > Pseudomonadati > Pseudomonadota > Betaproteobacteria > Burkholderiales > Burkholderiaceae > Burkholderia > Burkholderia sp. HMSC10F09. The sequence goes on along the minus strand of NZ_KV786757.1, from coordinate 17,841 downwards.
AGACCGATCATCACGCCCCGGTGCGCGGCGCACGGATCGTGCTCGCGGACGACGACGGCGTGCGCGCGGACATGACCGCGTCGTGGCTCGCGCAAATGGGCTGGGACGTGCGCGTCGTCGAACCGGCGGGCGACGCGGCATTCGTCGAACGCGGCGAGCCGCCGCGCAATGTGCCGACGCCGCCCGAGGCGCAGGACGTGTCGCCCGCGACGCTCGCGGGCTGGCTCGAAGCGGGCAAGCGCGACGACGTCGCGATCGTCGACGTGACGGCCAGCGCGAACTACGTGAAGCGCCATATCCCGGGCGCGTGGTTCGCGGTGCGCGCACAGTTGCGCGACGCGCTCGCCGCGATCCCGCCGGCGACGCGCTATGTGTTCACGTGCGGGTCGAGCCTGCTCGCGCGCTTCGCGGCCGCCGACGCGCGCGCGTGGCTGCCCGACGGCACGGCGGTGTTCGTGCTCGCCGGCGGGACGGCCGCGTGGATCGACGCGGGGCTGCCGCTCGAAAGCGGCGAAACGCGGCTCGCGTCGCCGCGCATCGACCGCTACCGGCGGCCGTACGAGGGCACCGACAACGCGGCGGCCGCGATGCAGGCGTATCTGGACTGGGAATACGGGCTCGTCGATCAGCTGAAGCGCGACGGGACGCATCACTTCAGCGTGATTTGACCGCGACGGGGCGCGCGGCCGCGCGCCGTGCGAGACGGTGCGTGGCGGATGCGGTGCGCATGTGCCGCACCGCATCCGCCGCCGCTTCAGCGCTTGAACGTGTCGACGGCCGTCCGGCCGACCGCCGGATCGTCGGTAAAGAAGCCCTCGATGCCCGCGCGCAGGTACGCCTGGATTTCGCGCACCGAGCCCGCCGTGTTGCGCGTGTCGGGCGTCCCGCCATCCTTCAGCGATGCGGGCAGGAAGTTGTTCTCCGGCCGGAACGTGTACGGATGCACGACGAGCCCGGCTTCATGCGCGTAGCGCACGTAGGGCGTCGGCTGCTGCAGCGTGCCGTCCGCGGCAACGGCGATGATCGAGGTCTTGTACGGGCCGACGCCGTTCGCATACGTCGCGATCTCGCGCATCCCGTCGCGCGTCGACAGGTCGCCGTAGGTGCGCTTGTCGTTGGCCTTCACGAAGTCGTACGGGCGCTGCGCGGCTTCGTCCATCAGCTGCACGAGCTTCCAGTTCGGCTGGCTCGCGCCGATCCGGTTGCGGATCGCCTTCAGGTTCGCAACCTCGAACGACTGGATGTAGACGGTCGCCGTGCGCGACGTGTACGGATCCTTCAGCAGCGCGTCGACGAGGCGGTCCTCGAGCGGCAGGCCGATCGACTGGAAGTAGGTCGGATGCTTGGTTTCGGGATAAAGATGAATCGTGCGTCCCGTCTGCGCGGACATCTGCTTCGCGAGCGCGACGATTTCGTCGAGCGTCGGAATCTCGAACTGGTCGTTGTACGCGGCGTTCGCCGGGCGGATCTGCGGAATGCGCTCGCGTGCGCGCAGCGTCTTCAGCTCGGCGAGCGTGAAGTCCTCGGTGAACCAGCCCGTCAGCTGCGTGCCGTCGATCGTCTTCGTCGTCTTGCGGCTCGCGAACTGCGGCAGCGCCGACACGTTCGTCGTGCCCGAGATCTCGTTCTCGTGGCGCGCGACCAGCACGCCGTCGCGCGTTGCCACGAGGTCGGGCTCGATGATGTCCGCGCCGTCCTCGATCGCCTTGCGGTACGACGCGAGCGTGTGCTCGGGACGCCGCGCGCTCGCGCCGCGGTGGCCGACCACCTGGATTTTTGCGGAGATCGGCTGCGTCGGGTCGGGCGTCAGCGTATCGTCGCCGCCGCACGCGGCGAGCACGAACGTGGCGGCACAGGCGAACGGGACGCTGCGCAGGACGCTCGGGCGCTTGAAGAACATGGCGATGGACCTTCGAATCGGGAGCCGGAAAAGGACGCGGTTGCGGCGGCGCGATGCATCATGCCGCGCCGCGCGGCATCGAACAGGGCGCGATCGTCGCATCGAATCATTACATATGTATTACTTGTGCCTTTCTTGTTTTTGACGCCCGGCGTGCGTCGAACCGCCGTCGCGCGCGGGGCCCGGCGCCGGATGCACTAAACTTGCGGGAATTTTGCATCGCCGCGCCGGGCCGCGAAGCCGTGCGGGCGCGACGATGCGGCGACTCGCGGGCCGGCGCGGGCGCCCATGCGCCGGACGTGCGCGGGTGCCGCGCCGGCCGATTTTTCCGAATCCATGACGACTCATACCGATCCCGCCTATCTGCTCGGCGACCTGCTGAAGAACGTTTCCCGCTCCTTCTATCTGACGCTGCGCGTGCTGCCCGACGGCATGCGCGAGCCGGTCGGTCTCGCGTATCTGCTCGCGCGCGCGGCCGACACGATCGCCGACACGGCGCTCGTCGTGCCCGAGCGGCGCGCGGCGCTGCTGAACGCGCTGCGCGACGAGATCGAGCGGCTCGGCGACGGCGTCGCGCTGTCGGCTGCACTCGACGACGTGACGCGGATGCAGACCGATTCGCACGAGCACGTGCTGCTCGGCTCGATGCAGCCGATGCTCGCGCTGCTGCGCGCGCAGCCGGACGCGGATCGCACGTCGATCCGCAAGGTCGTCGCGACGCTGACGTCGGGCATGGAATTCGACCTGCGCACGTTCCCGGACGAGCAGTCGGGCCAGCTTGCGGTGCTCCCGACGCGCGACGTGCTCGACCGCTATACGTATCTCGTCGCCGGCTGCGTCGGCGAGTTCTGGACCGACATGACGGCCATGCACACGCGCGCGGCGCGCGGCTGGGACGTGCCGGCGATGCGCGAGCGCGGAATCCGCTTCGGCAAGGCGCTGCAGATGACGAACATCCTGCGCGACTGCGCGAAGGATTTGCGGATCGGCCGCTGCTATCTGCCGGAGGACGCGCTCGCCGCGCACGGGCTGAGCGCGGCCGATCTGCTCGCACCCGACGCGTATCCGCGCGCGCGCGGCGTGCTGTTCGACCTGCTGCGCGTCGCGCTCGACCAGTATCGCGATGCCTGTACGTATACGGTGGCGATTCCGCGTCGCTTCGTGCGGCTGCGGCTTGCGTGCCTGTGGCCGATCCTGATCGGCCTCGAAACGCTCGAACTGCTGGCCGGCCACGACGGCTGGCTCGATCCGGCGAAACCGGCCAAGGTGCCGAGAAAGCGGATCTATCGAATCATGGCGTCGTCGCTCGCGTTCGTCGGATCGAACGCGGCGATCCGCGCGCGCATCGCGGCGCTCGTCGAAGCGGTCGACGCACGGATCGCATCGCGGTAATCGGCCCGGCAAGCATCGCGCGGCGGCGCGGTTGCCGCCGGCGTTCCTCTCTCGCGGCCCGCGTTCGCCGGGCCGCCGCGTTTCCTCCGACCGCGGTCGCCCGACCGCGTTTCGCACGACGATTCGGCTGCCGAAACGGAGGTGTCACGATCGTCAGCGATCCTGCGCGGTTGCGCGCCGCTAAGGCGTCTGACGACTTCGCGTGCTCGATGTGCAGCAGTAAAAATGTAAAGCTAGGGTTTTCACCGGGAAATGCCGGAAACGCCCGCGCTGTAAGCGTTTCCGCGCCTTATGTAACCGTTTGGTGAACCCGCGCGTTGCGTCGATCATACGATGACCGACCGCGCGTATTGGGAAACAATCGGTAATCCGTCAGAATTGCGCCGGCATGTACTCGCACATGTGTCACAAGACCACACCAGAAAAGAATCATTCTTTGAGGACGGAGAATCAATGAAAAAGCGCGTCGTCGTCGCCATGACGGCAGCCGGCCTTGCGGCCGCTACCGCCGCCCACGCTCAGAGCAGCGTGACCCTGTACGGTATCGTCGATAACGGTCTGGCGTACCAGAATAACGCGGCACCGTCGACCGGCGCGACGAGCGGCGGTCATTCGAAGGTGTCGATGTCCACCGGCGTGTGGGCAGGCAGCCGCTTCGGCCTGAAGGGCAACGAAGACCTCGGCGGCGGCACGAAGGCGATCTTCCAGCTCGAAGCCGGCGTGAACACGGCAACGGGCGCATCGCAGTGGACGGGCGGCATCTTCACGCGTCAGGCGTGGGTCGGCCTGACGAACGCGGCGTACGGTACGCTGACGGCCGGTCGCCAGTACACGGCGTACTACACGCTGCTGTCGCCGTACAGCCCGACGACGTGGCTGACGGGCGCATACGGCGCGCACCCGGGTGATATCGACTCGCTGGATACGAGCTACCGCGCGAACAATTCGCTCGTCTACATGTCGCCGAAGTTCTACGGCTTCACGGTCGGCGGCTCGTACTCGTTCGGCGGCGTGCCGGGCAGCGTGAACCGCGGCTCGACGTGGAGCGCGGCGATCCAGTACCTGAACGGCCCGGCAGGCATCGCGGTCGGCTATCAGCGCGTCAACAACTCGACGCTCGGCGGCGGCGCGTGGGGCGACAACTCGACGGTCACGAGCGGCGGCCAGCCGGTCGTGTCGGCGATCAACAACGGCTACGCGACGGCGCAATCGCAGCAGCGCCTCGGCGTGACGGCCGGCTACCAGTTCACGCCGGCGTGGGACGTGTCCGTGTCCTACACGAACGTCCAGTACATCCCGGGCATCGGCTCGTCGTTCCACAACACCGCGATCTTCAACACGGCCGGCGCCGTGCTGCACTGGAAGGCAGCGGCTCAGTGGGACTTCGCGGCAGGCTACTCGTACACGGCCGCAACGAAGTCTAACGGCATCTCGAGCTCGGCGAAGTACCACCAGGTCACGCTGTCGCAGTACTACAGCCTGTCGAAGCGCACGGGCCTGTACGCACTCGAGGCGTACCAGCACGCGAGCGGCAATACGCTGAGCCGCGCGGGCGCGATCCAGTCGGCAACGACGCAAATCGGCGACGGCGTGGCAGCAGGTGCCGGCCAGAACCAGATCGCCGTCGGCGTCGGCATGATTCACCGCTTCTGATGTCGCGCGGCGCGTCAGCGCCGCCGCGGCCAAGCGGTACGCAGTACGGAAAAACCGGCCTTCGGGCCGGTTTTTCCATTGGTATCGGCACATCGCGCGCGACGCGCGCTCACCGCTCCATCGGCGACTTCAGCGGATCGTGCTCGCCGGTCAGTGCGAACACGACGAGCTGCGCCGGCTCGCTCTCGCTCGCATTGCGCGACACCTGGTGGCGCGCGCCCGGCGGCTCGTACCAGCCTTCGCCGGCGCGATAGCGCCGCAGCGGGCCGTCGTTGACTTGCGACAACACTTCGCCTTTCGACACGACCGCGAAGACCGAGCCGAGATGCCGATGCGGTTCGGATGCCTGACCGGGCGCATAGTCGACGATTGCGACGACCGCGAGCTTGCCCGGCGCTTCGGGCACGGTCTGCCGCATGATCGCGTGCGCGGCGTCGCCTGTCTCGTGTGCGTGCGTCGGCACGACCGACACGGCGCCGAGCGCGAGCACCGCGCCGACGAGCGCGCGGCGCAAGGAGGTGCGGGTCGTCATCGTGCGCACCTCACTCGGGCATCTTGCGGAACGCGATCGCAAAGCGATTCCACGCGTTGATCGTCGCGATCAGCAGCGACAGGTCGAACAGCTCCTCGTCGCTGAAGTGCGGCTTCACCGATTCCCACACCGCATCGGGCACGTGGTCCTCGGCGATCAGCGTCAGCGCCTCGGTCCATTCGAGCGCGGCGCGCTCGCGTGCGGTGAAGAACGGCGTTTCGCGCCAGGCGACGACGGTCGCGAGGCGGCGATCGGTTTCGCCGCCTTTGCGCGCGTCGGTCGTATGCATGTCGACGCAGAACGCGCAGCCGTTGATCTGCGACGCGCGCAGGCGGACGAGCTCCGCGAGCGGCTTTTCGATCGAGCTTTTCGCGAGGAAGTCCTCGGCGTTGCGCATCACCTTGATCGCATTCGGGCTGGCGGCATAGAAGTTCAGACGCGGTTGCATCGCAGGTCCTCTTTCGGTTGGAGCGCACGGTGGCGCGACGGACCTACTTTACGAGCCCTACTGGCCTGCTTGAATGGCCAATTTCCGGAAATATCAGGTGACCACCGGCGTGCGCCGGCTGGCGACGCCTTCGTCGAGCATCGCGGCGAGCCGCGTGAGCGTCGCGTCGATGCGTACCGCGTCGATGCCGCCATACCCGAACAGGAGCCCCGCGCGCACCGGCACGTCGACGTGAAACATCGAGATGCCGTACAGCCCGATGTCCTGCGTGCGCGCCGCGCGGATCAGCGCCGCTTCGTCGACGCCCGGCTTCAGCAGCGCGGCGAGGTGGATGCCGGCGCTCGGCACGATCGCGTCGAACCACGGCGCGAGCGCGCCGCGCAGATGCGCCACCACCATCTTGCGGCGCGCGTCGTAGTGCTTCTGCACGCGGCGCAGGTGCCGCGCAAAATCGCCGTCGAGCATGAAGCGCGCGAGCGCCGCCTGCGTCAGCGTGCACGTATGCCAGTCGACGATCTGCTTCGCCTTGCAGAGCGCGCCGCGCAGCGCGCGCGGCGGAATCGCATAGCCGATCCGCAGGTCCGGGAAGATCGTCTTCGAGAACGTGCCGACGTAGGCGACGAGCCCCGTGCGATCGAGGCTCTTCAGCGATTCGACGGGCCGCCCCTCGAAGCGGAATTCGCCGTCGTAGTCGTCCTCGATGATCACCGCGCGCCGACGCTGCGCCCATTCGAGCAGCGCGATGCTCCGCTCCAGCGACATCGGCATCCCGAGCGGGAACTGGTGCGAGGGTGTGACGTAGACGAGCCGCGCCTCGTCGGGCAGCCGCTCGGTCACGAGCCCGTGCGCGTCGACGGGCACGCCGATCACCGTTGCACCGACCGACGCGAACGCGGCGCGGGCCGGCGGGTAGCCGGGATCTTCGACCGCGACGATGTCGCCGGGCCGCACGACGACGCGGGCGAGCAGATCGAGCGCCTGCTGCGCGCCCTGCGTGACGATCACGTCGTCCCAGTTGCAGACCACCGCGCGCCGGAAGCCGACGTAGCGCGCGATCGCGCCGCGCAGCTGCGCATCGCCGGCCGGATCGTGATATTGGCCGCGCACGCGCGCCTGCTGGCGCAGCGCGTGATGCAGGCAGCGTCGCCACGTGTCGAACGGGAACAGCGTCTTGTCGGTGACGCCGCCGCGGAAGTCGTCGCGCGGCGTGTCGGCCGGCATCGGCATCGGCAGCGCGTCGGGCAGATCGTTCCACCATGCGCGCGCATCGACCGCGTCGGCGCGCGGCGTGTCGCGCACGAGCGACGGCCCCGGCGCGCCCGCCGCATGCGGGACGCGCGCGAGCCCGTCGGCGACGAACGTGCCGTCGCCTGCGCGCGTGTGCAGATAGCCTTCGGCGACGAGCCGTTCGAACGCATCGAGCGTCGTCTTGCGCGACACGCCGAGCTGCTTCGCGAGATCGCGCGTCGACGGCAGCCGTGCGCCGCCTTCGAGCCGCCCGTCGACGATCGCGGTGCGCAGCTGGCGGTAGATCTGGCCGGTCAGGTCGTGTCGGCCTTCGATGCGGATGGCGATGTCCATCGCAGTGGTTACCTCGATTTGGTCGTTTTGTGGCCGATCGGCATACCGCGAGTATGCACCGGACAGGACGCCGATCGCGACCGTCGCCGCGCGCGGCACGGAGGCAAACATGAAACCCTGCGGACGGCAGGGTCGAACGGCCGTTTACTAGACGACCGGTCTAATCAGCGGCTATGATCCGAGCTCCTGAACCGGACGAGCCGAACCGTGCGACATGCGGCGCGCCGGATGACGGGACGCGTGCGGCACGCAGACGTGCGCGCGCGGGAAGGGCGGAGCGGCAAAGCGACGCGCTGCCGGCGGCGCACGCCGTGGCGCGACAGGCGCACAATCGGGCTGATGCGGCAACGCAGTCGCCACCGATGCGCGCCGACACCGCGTGTCGCGCGTGGCTTGTAGACGACTGGTCTAATACAGCGACCGGTTTTGTGTATCGCTGCCGCACGTTGTCGCACGAGCGCGGACTAACGGGCACGCACCGCGCGCATGCGGCACCGCGCGTCGTGCGCCGGCATGCCCGATGCGCGACACGGCTGCCGCCCGCGCGGCCTGTTCCCGTCAATTTCATAGGAGTGTCCGATCATGAAGATTCTGGTTGTCCTGACCTCGCACGACACGCTCGGCGACACCGGCAAGAAAACCGGCTTCTGGCTCGAGGAACTGGCCGCGCCGTACTACGCGTTCAAGGACGCGGGCATCGAGCTCACGCTCGCGTCGCCGAAGGGCGGCCAGCCGCCGCTCGACCCGAAGAGCAGCGATCCGTCCGCGCAGACCGATGCGACGCGCCGTTTCGATGCCGATCCGGCCGCCAAGGCCGAACTCGCGGCGACGCGCAAGCTGGCCGACGTGTCGATCGACGACTACGACGCGGTGTTCTACCCCGGCGGCCATGGCCCGCTGTGGGATCTCGCCGAAGATCTGCATTCGATCGGCCTGATCGAACGCACGCTCGCGGCCGGCAAGCCGGCGGCGCTGGTCTGTCATGCGCCGGGCGTGCTGCGCCACGTGAAGGACCCGAAAACCGGTGAGTCGGTCGTGCGCGGCAAGCGCGTGACCGGCTTCACGAACAGCGAGGAGGCGGCCGTCGGGTTGACCGAAGTCGTGCCGTTCCTCGTCGAGGACATGCTGAAGACCAACGGTGCGCAGTTCGAGCGCGGCGCCGATTGGGCGCCGCATGTCGTCGCCGACGGGCTGCTGATCACCGGGCAGAACCCGGCGTCGTCGGCGCCCGCGGCCGAAGCGCTGCTCGCCGCGCTGAGCCGGCGCTGAACGCGCCGCTAGCCAGGCGCCGTCGCGTCGCGCAAGCGGCGCGGCGGCATCCGTTTCGCGCCGTCGTGCAGCCGCACGACGGCTCAACCCGCCGTTTCGCAGGACCAAGCAAAAGGAGTCGTGGATGTCTGCCTTGTTCGAACCGTTCAAACTGAAGGATGTCACGTTGCGCAACCGGATCGCGGTGCCGCCGATGTGTCAGTACGTCGCCGAGGACGGCGTCGTCAACGACTGGCATCACGTGCACCTGGCCGGCATCGCCCGCGGCGGCGCGGGCCTCGTGATCGCCGAGGCGACGGCCGTGTCGCCGGAAGGCCGCATCACGCCGGGCTGCGCCGGACTCTGGACCGATGCGCAGGCCGAAGCGTTCGCGCCGTCGGTCGCGGCGATCAAGGCCGCGGGCGCGGTGCCCGGCATCCAGATCGCGCATGCGGGCCGCAAGGCGAGCGCGAACCGTCCGTGGGAAGGCGACGACCATATCCCCGAAGGCGATCCGCGCGGCTGGCAGACCATCGCGCCGTCGTCCGTGCCGTTCGGCGCGCATCTGCCGAAGGTGCCGCGCGAGATGACGCGCGACGACATCGCGCGCGTGCAGGCCGATTTCGTCGCGGCGGCCAGGCGTGCGCGCGACATCGGCTTCGAATGGCTCGAACTGCATTTCGCGCACGGCTATCTCGGCCAGAGCTTCTTCTCCGTGCACTCGAACCGGCGCACCGACGAATACGGCGGCTCGGCCGAGAATCGCGGCCGCTTCCTCGTCGAGACGCTGGCCGCGGTCCGCAAGGTCTGGCCCGAGCATCTGCCGCTGACCGCGCGTTTCGGCGTGATCGAATACGACGGCCGCGACGAGGAGACGCTCGCCGAATCGATCGCGCTCACGCAGCGACTGAAGCAGGAAGGGCTCGACATGCTGAGCGTGTCGGTCGGCTTCTCGACGCCCGATGCGCAGATTCCGTGGGGCCCGGCGTTCCTCGCGCCGGTCGCCGAACGCGTGCGCCGCGAAGCGGGGCTGCCGGTGTCGTCCGCGTGGGGCATCGACACGCCGCAACTGGCAAACCGCGTCGTCGCCGACGAGCAGCTCGATCTCGTGATGGTCGGCCGCGCGCATCTGGCCGACCCGCACTGGCCGTACTATGCGGCCAAGCAGCTCGGCGTCGAGCGTCCGTCGTGGACGCTGCCCGCGCCGTATGCACACTGGCTCGAGCGTTATCGCGTCGCCGAGAAGGCAGCGTAAGCCTGCGTCGCGCCGCGCGCATGCGCGGCTTCGATGGATAGAATGGCGGTTCGCGCAGTGAGGTTGCTGCGCGAACCGCCATTTTTTCTTTCGACAGAGGTGCGATGGGCACTCACGTTTCGTCGTCCCGCGATGCGGCCGCGCGGCCGCGCGCGCAACAGATCGCGCGCGCCGTGCTGTATGCGGCGCTTCTCGCGCTTGCGCTGTGGGTGATCCGCGCGTTCATTCCGGCGATCGCCTGGGCCTGCGTGATCGCGATCGCGATGTGGCCGCTGCTGCAGCGAATCGAGGCGAATGCGCTGCTGCGCAACCGGCCGACGCTGGTCGCGACGATCGTCACGGCGGCCGTGTCGCTGCTGGTCGTGCTGCCGGTCGCGATCGCGCTCACGCAGGCGATCGTGCAGGCGCACGACCTGCGCGAATGGTTCCAGTCGATCCGCGACAACGGCATTCCGCTGCCGGACGTCGTGAACCGGCTGCCGTACGGCGCCGCGCAGATCACGCAATGGTGGCAAACCAACCTCGGCCATCCGCTGCATGCGGCCACCGCGATGCACGGCGCGAGCGGCGAGAAGGTGCTCGCGTTCGGGCGGCAGTTCGGCACGCGCGTCGCGCATGCGGTATTCGAATTCGGCTTCATGCTCGTCACGCTCTTCGTGATCGTGCGCGCCGGACACCGGCTGGCCGGCGAACTGCTGCAGGGCGCGCAGCGCGCGTTCGGCCACGACGGCGCGCATCTGATCGAGCGGATGGTCGCCGCGGTGCAGGGCACGGTCACGGGCCTCGTCGTCGTGGGGCTCGGCGAAGGCGCGCTGCTCGGCGTTGCCTATGCACTCGCCGGCGTCCCGCATGCGGCGCTGCTCGGCGTCGTCACCGCCGTCGCCGCGATGCTGCCGTTCTGCGCGCCCCTCGTGTTCTGCGGCGCCGCGCTGTGGCTGTTCGTGCAGGGCGCGACCGCGTGGGCGGTCGTGATCGCCGTGCTCGGCTTCGTCGTCGTGTTCGTTGCCGAACACTTCGTGCGGCCGGTGCTGATCGGCAACTCGGCACGGCTGCCGTTCCTGCTCGTGCTGTTCGGCATTCTCGGCGGCGCCGAAACGTTCGGCCTCATCGGCCTGTTCGTCGGCCCCGCGCTGATGACGGTGCTGACCGTGCTGTGGGCCGAATGGCGCGCGTAAGCGTTGCATCCGGCACGCCGCGCACACCGAATTCGACATTTCTTTGCGATCCGAACCCCAAAGGTCGAGTAGCATGGGGCTTTCGGTCGCGCCGGCAGGCGCAGCAGAACTCTTCCCAGCATGCGATTGATCCGGATGTCCCGTCCCGCTGCAACGCTTTCTCTGGCCGCCGGCTGCCTGATGCTGCACGGCTGCGCGTGGTTCGATGCATGGCTGCCGTTCTCGTATTCGCGTATGCCGGTGCCGAAGGCCGCGTCGCGGCACGGCGCGACGCGCGACACGGTCGTCCACGCCGGCGGCAATCCGCGCAGCGTGTGGATGGTGCGCAACGGCAGCGGCGTCTGCTACAACTATCTGCTCGAACACGGCGACGAGCGCCGGCCGTACTTCGTCGTGTTCGATCGCGCCGGCGCGGTCACGCACCACGGCTTCGACACCTGCATGAACGCCGACCGCAGCGGCCGGCTGCAGGCGCGCAACGGCGGCGCGTAGCGCAGCGGCCGCCGCGCGCTAGGCGATCGTGTCGACGACGCCGCCGTCGACGCGCAGCGCCGCGCCCGTCGTCGCCGATGCCTGCGGCGAACACACGTAGACGACCATGTTCGCGACTTCCTCGGGCGTCGCGGGCCGCTGAATGATCGAACTCGCGCGATGCTCGCGGACGAAGTCGACCGCGACGTCGTCGACGCTGCGACCGGTCTGATCGGCCGTCTCCTGCAGCATCGTGCGCACGCCTTCCGACAGCGTCGGCCCCGGCAGCACCGAATTGACGGTCACGCGCGTGCCGGCCGCGAGCTTCGCGAGACCGCGCGCGATCGACAGCTGGGCCGTCTTCGAGAAGCCGTAATGAATCATGTCGACGGGAATGTTCAGTCCTGACTCCGACGACACGAACACGACTCGGCCCCAGTCGCGTTCGAGCATCCCTTTCAGGTAGTGCCGCGCGAGCCGCACGCCCGACATCACGTTCATCTCGAAGTAGTGCGTCCATTCGGCATCGTCGATGTCGAAGAACGGCTTCAGCCCATAGATGCCCGCATTGTTGACGAGGATGTCGGCGTTCGGCGTGTGCTGCGCGATGCGCGCGGCGCCGGCGGCGCCGGACAGGTCGGCGGCGACGCCGTCGATAGCCGCGCCGGGCGCGGCCGTGCGCAGGTGGGCGATCGCCGACTGGACCGACGCGTCGCTGCGTCCGTTGACGACGACGCGTGCGCCTGCGCGCGCGAGCCCTTCGGCGATGGCGAGTCCGATGCCGGCGGTCGAAGCGGTGACGACCGCGGTCTTGCCTTTCAGATCGATGTGCATGAGCGTACCGGAAGAAGAGGGAACGGAGCCGCCGGCGCATGCCGCAGCGGCCGGAGTTCCAAGCTTAGGCGAAACCGCGCGCGCCGGCAGCGAAGCGATGCGCGCGGCTTGCGCGGTGCGACGCAGTCTTGTACGGTGTGCACTCGTCATTCGCTCCGGGAGGCCGCCGCGTGCGCCGTTCTACCGTCCGCTCGTCCACGACGCCGTCGCCGTTCTGGCGCGACGCCGCGCTGCCGTTCATCGAAGCGCGCACCGTCGACGACGGGCGCGAACTCTGCTACGTGAAGCACACGCACGACACGTTCTCGATCGGCGCGATCGTCGGCGGCACGAGCACGTACGTGAACGGCGCAACGAACCAGCACGTCGGGCGCGGCGTGCTCGTCATCATCGATCCGGAGCAGGTGCATGCGTGCAATCCGTACGGGCCCGACAACTGGGCGTACCGGATGGTGTACGTCGACGTGCCGTGGCTCGCGCGGCTGCAGCATTCGCTCGGCCGCGACGCGAACACGGATTTCCACGGTTTTTCGCCGAAATGGACGCAGCGGCGCGATCTGTTCGCGCAGTTCGGTCGTTTCTACCGGACGCTCGTCGCGCCCGGCGTCGACGCGTTCGCGAAGGAGAGCGCGGCGGTGACATTCTTCACGCGGCTGCACGGCGCGCTCGACCGCGCTGTGCCCGACGCGCGGCGCGGGGACGACAACGCGAAGCTCGCGCGGGCGGCCGACTACATCGCCGCGCACTGCCGGCAGCCGCTGACGCTCGACGCGATCTGCGCAGCGGCCGATCTGTCGCCGTCGTATCTGATCCGCGCGTTCGGCGCGCGCTACGGCATGACGCCGCATGCGTTCCTGATCGACCGTCGCGTGCAGTACGGGCGTGCGGAACTGCGCCGCGGTCGTCCGATCGCCGACGTCGCACTCGACGCCGGTTTCGCCGATCAGGCGCATTTCCAGCGAGCATTCCGTCGGATCGCGGCCGCGACGCCCGGCCAGTATCGCGGCGCGGCCCGCTGAAGCGCCGCGCGCGCCGCGTGGCGAGGCGTCGCGATTACACGTCGAGCAGATACAACGCGCTTCCCGCCAGCAGCAACGCCATCAGCCGATTGAATACGCGCATCCGGCGCGCGCTCGCGAGCCGCTGCCGCAGCGATGCGCCCGCATACGCCCAGCAGCCGATCGACGCGAAACAGATCACGAGATACAGCGCGGCGAATTGCCAGACCTGCGCGCGATCGCCGTTGGCCGCATACGCGCCCATTGCCGCGACGCACGCGAGCCACGCTTTCGGATTGAGCCACTGCATCGCCGCGCCCGACGCCGCGGACGGCCCCGTGACTTTCGTATCGGCCGGCAGCCGGCCGTCGTCGAGTGCGAGGCGCCATGCCATGTAGAGCAGGAACGCGATACCGGACCAGCGTGTCGCGCTCGTCAGCGCGGGCCAGCGCTCGAGCGCCGCGTGCAGGCCGAGGCCGGTCAGCAGAAACAGCGCGACGAAACCGAGCGTCGCGCCGGCCGCATAGCGCAGCCCCGCGCGCAGCCCGTGACGCGCGCCCGCGCCGAGCGCGACGATGTTGACCGGACCGGGCGTGATCGACGAAGCCAGCGCGAACGCGGCCATCGAAACCAGCATGCTCATCGAATCTCTCCATGCGAATGTCGGAACTCGCATCGAGAGTAAGCACGCGGCGCGCGCGCGTATTGAAGAAAACTGCCGTCGGCGCGTCGCGCGAACTCAGTGCGCCGCGCGCGACGGGCGCGCGTGCGGCAGCGTCGCCGACGCCGGGTGGCCGGATGCGTCGTGCGCGCGCGCCGGTGTGTCGGCGGAAGGTTGCGCGCACACCGAGAAGCCGAACGTATTGACGCCGTCGGCGCACGTGACGAACACGCTGCCGCCGTGCATTTCGGCGACGGCCTTCACGATGGACAGCCCGAGCCCGTGATTTTCCATGCTGTTCGCACGCGCTTCCTCGAGCTGGTAGAAACGCTCGAACACATGCGCGCGCCGCGCGGGATCGATCGGCTCGCCGGGGTTCGCGACCGATACGTCGACGAGCGCGTTGCGCGGCGCGATCGTCACGTGCAGCGTCGCGCCCGGCGCCGAATGCTGGATCGCGTTGATCAGCAGGTTCGTCATCGCGCGCCGGAACAGCGACGGATCGACGGCCGCACGCGCGTCGCCGTGCAGTTCGGCGCGCAGTTGCGCTTCGTCGAGCGGGATTTCGAGGAAGTCGAGCATCCGCTGCACCTCGTGCGCGAGCGACACGTATTTCAGATCGGTCGCGCGTTCGCCGCGGTCGCTGCGCGACAGGAACAGCATGTCGTTGATGATCACGCGCAAGCGCTCGAATTCCTCGAGATTCGACTGCAGCGTCTGGCGCAGCCGGTCGGCGGAACGGTCGCGGCTCGTCAGCGCGACCTGCGTCTGGCCGATCAGGATGCTGACCGGCGTGCGCAGCTCGTGCGCGACGTCCGCGTTGAATGCTTCGAGCCGCTCGTAGGTCTGCTGGATGCGCTCGAGCGCGCCGTTGAACGAGGCGGCCAGTTCGCGCAGCTCGGCCGGCAGCGCGTCGGTCTGCAGCCGCTGGCGGCGATTCGCGACGCTGACGGCCGCCGCGTCCTGCGACAGCCGGTCGAGCGGCGCGAGCCCGAAGCGCGCGACCGCGCGGCTCAGCATCAGCGTGAGGACGGTCGCGGTCGCGATCAGCGCGGCGAGCGTCCAGCCGAAGCGGCGCAGCATCCGCTGCGTGCGCTCGCACGAGCTCGCGACGATCAGCTTCAGCGTCGGTCGCGCGCCGCTACCGGCCACCGTGACGGTTTTCGTCATGACGTCGTAGCTGCTGTCGTTGAGCGCGTAGCGCTGGAACGCGCCGAGCGGTGCGCCGACCGGCACGCCGTCGACGGGGCGGCCGAAGCGGAAGTCCGGATTCGGCGTGTCGACCTGATAGCGCGTCGAGCCGTCGGGCGGCTCGAGGTCGGCCAGCTTCTCCTTCATCAGCCGGCCGCGTTCGGGCGTGAGCGCATGCGAGACGATCATTTCGGCGACCTTCGCGCGCGTGTCGAGCGTCGCGCGCAGCTCGGCGAACAGCTGGCGCTCCATCATCACGAACAACCCGCAGCCGACGAGCGTAAACACGAGCAGCGACACGATGCCGAACATCGTCGACAGCCGCAGCGCGATCGAGCGTTTCATGTGCGCTTCTCCGCGTCGCCGCCGTCGTCGCGCGCTTCGAGGACGTAGCCCATGCCGCGAATCGTATGCAGCAGCTTCTCCGGGAACGGGCCGTCGAGCTTCGCGCGCAGCCGCTTGATCGCGGTTTCGACGACGTTCGCGTTGCTGTCGAAATTCACGTCCCAGACGAGCTCGGCGATCGTCGTCTTCGACAGCACCTCGCCGCTGCGCCGCGCGAGCACGCCGAGCAGCTGGAATTCCTGCGCGGTCAGATCGAGCCGCGTGCCGTCGCGCGTCGCGCGGCGGCCGATCAGGTCGACACGCAGGTCGCCGATCGAGATCAGCGTCGATTCCTGCACGCGCGCGCGACGCGTCAATGCGCGCAGCCGCTCGATCAATTCGAGGAACGAGAACGGCTTGGTCAGATAATCGTCGGCGCCGCCGCGCAGCCCGCGCACGCGGTCGTCGACGCGGTCGCGCGCGGTCAGCATGATGACGGGCGTCTGCTTCTGCGCGCGCAAGGCGCGCAGCACGCCGAAGCCGTCGAGCTTCGGCAGCATCACGTCGAGCACGACCACGTCGTAGTCGAACTCGACCGCCTTCCAGGCACCGTCCTCGCCGTCGAGCGCGGTATCGACGACCCAGCCTTCCTCGGTCAGTCCGCTCTTCAGATATTCGACGACTTTCGGTTCGTCTTCGATGATCAGTACTTTCATGTTCGGATCCGTTATCGCGTGACCGCTGACGGGCGCGTGCCGGCGGCGTCCGCGGCCGCCATGTCGGAGGAGGTAGCGGCCGCGCCGTTCCAGCCGCCGCCGAGCGCCTTCGCGAGAAAGACCACGAGCGCCGCGCGCTGCCCCTGGATCTGCACGGCTTGCCGCTCGCTCGTCAGCAACTGCTGTTCGGCCGTCAGCACGTCGATGAAGGGCGCGAGCCCGCCCGCGTAGCGGTCCTGCGCGAGCGACACGAGCCGGCGCGCGTCGTCGACGGCGGCGGACGCCTGCTGCGCGGCGTCGGCGAGCACCGACAGCCCGGTCACCGCATTTTGCACCTCCTCGAACGCGGTGAGCACCGTCTGCCGATAGTTGGCCTGCGCGGCGACGTAGCCGGCCTGCGCGAAATCGACGCCGGCCCTCAGCTTGCCGCCCGCGAACAGCGATTCGCTCGCCGACGCGCCGATCGACCACAGCAGCGCCGGCACCGTGAACAGACCGGAGAAGCGCGTCGCGTCCCAGCCGATGTCGGGCGACAGCGCGATGCGCGGAAAGTACGCGGCGCGCGCGATGCCGATCTGCGCGTTGGCGGCGGCCATCGCGCGCTCGGCCGACGCGACGTCCGGGCGCCGCTCCAGCAGATCGCTCGGGATGCCGGTCGGCAGCGCGGGCGCGTTGATCGGCACCACGCGCGGCGGCAGCGAGAACGCAGGCGCCGGTGTGCCGACGAGCGTCGCGATCGCGGTTTCGACCTGCGCGCGCTGCCGTACCAGCAACTGCGCCTGCGTGCGCGTCGCGTCGAGCTGCGCGCGCTGCTGCAGCAGGTCGAGGCCCGACACCGCACCGAGATCGTGGCGCGCGCTCACATAGTCGAGCGCCTTCTGCTGCAGCGCGATCGAGCGCTGCACGACGTCGATCTCCGCGTCGAGCTCGCGCAGCGCGAAATAGCTCGACGCGAGATCGGCGCTCAGCACGACGCGCGCGTTCGCGAAATCGTCGCGCGCCTGGTCGGTATTCGCCTCGGCGGCCTCGACCGTGCGCCGCACGCGGCCGAACAGGTCGAGCTCGTAGCTGACGCTCGCGCCGATCTGGATGTCGTTCTGCACCGTCGATACGTTCTGCGTCGCGTAGTTCGTCTGCGGCCTATCGGCCGAGATGCGAAAGCGCTGGCCGCTCGCGTTCAGCGAGACGGCCGGATATTGCGCGGACGCGACCGACGCGAGCGTGGCCTTCGCCTGGTCGTAGCGCGCGGCGACGGCCTTCAGGTTCTGGTTGTTGCGCTGCGCCTCGGCTTCGAGCGCGTCGAGCTGCGGATCGCCGAATGCGGTCCACCAGGTCGCGTCGAGCGGCGCGCGCGCCGGCGCGGCCGGATGCCAGTACGCGTCGGCCGGATCGACGTGCCACGCGGCCGGCGTGTCGACCGCGGGCCGCCGGTAGTCGGGGCCGACCGTGCAGCCGGCGAGGG
>NZ_KV786756.1:0-1173 GCF_001806955.1 Burkholderia sp. HMSC10F09 | reverse complement strand
TTACTCGATGATCTTTGCGACGACGCCGGCACCGACGGTACGGCCGCCTTCACGAATAGCGAAGCGCAGACCTTCTTCCATCGCGATCGGCGCAATCAGCTTCACCGTGATCGACACGTTGTCGCCCGGCATCACCATTTCCTTGTCCTTCGGCAGCTCGATCGAGCCCGTCACGTCCGTCGTACGGAAGTAGAACTGCGGACGGTAGTTGTTGAAGAACGGCGTGTGACGGCCGCCTTCGTCCTTGCTCAGCACGTACACTTCGGCCGTGAAGTGCGTGTGCGGCGTGATCGAACCCGGCTTCGCCAGAACCTGGCCGCGCTCCACGTCTTCACGCTTCGTGCCGCGCAGCAGGATACCGACGTTGTCGCCTGCCTGACCCTGGTCCAGCAGCTTGCGGAACATTTCAACGCCCGTGCAGGTCGTCTTCACCGTCGGCTTGATACCGACGATTTCGATTTCCTCACCGACCTTCACCACGCCGCGCTCCACACGACCCGTCACCACCGTACCGCGGCCCGAGATCGAGAACACGTCTTCCACCGGCATCAGGAACGTACCGTCCACCGCGCGCTCCGGCGTCGGGATGTACGTGTCCAGCGCGTCGGCCAGGTTCATGATCGCCGTTTCGCCCAGCTCGCCCTTGTCGCCTTCCAGCGCCAGCTTTGCCGAACCCTTGATGATCGGGGTGTCGTCGCCCGGGAAGTCGTACTTCGACAGCAGTTCGCGAACTTCCATCTCGACCAGCTCGAGCAGTTCAGCGTCGTCCACCATGTCGCACTTGTTCAGGAACACGATGATGTACGGAACGCCAACCTGACGCGCCAGCAGGATGTGCTCACGCGTTTGCGGCATCGGGCCGTCTGCGGCCGAGCACACCAGGATTGCGCCGTCCATCTGCGCCGCACCCGTGATCATGTTCTTCACGTAGTCGGCGTGGCCCGGGCAGTCGACGTGCGCGTAGTGGCGGTTCGCCGTTTCGTACTCGATGTGCGCGGTGTTGATCGTGATGCCGCGTGCCTTTTCTTCCGGCGCCGCGTCGATTTCGTCGTACTTCTTCGCTTCGCCGCCGAACTTCGACGACAGAACCGTCGCGATCGCTGCCGTCAGCGTCGTCTTGCCGTGGTCAACGTGACCAATCGTACCAACGTTCACGTGCGGCTTGGTCCGCTC
>NZ_KV786755.1:0-4568 GCF_001806955.1 Burkholderia sp. HMSC10F09 | reverse complement strand
CCGAGACGGCCGGCGCGGCCGTCCTGGCCGCCCTCGCCGCGCGCTGGGGCGGCTGGTAACGCAGCGCCCCGCCGCACGCGAGCGCCGGATGCGAAAAAGCCCGCTGACGCGGGCTTTTCTGCAGATGCCGGCGAATACCGGCAGATAGCGGGTGGTTCGCCGCTTATGCGAACGAATAGAACACGCGGAACGCGACCTTGCGCTCGGCCCAGAACTCGGCGGCCTCGCGGAAGACGTCGAGCAGCGTTTCGCGCCCTTCCTTGTCGAATTTCTGTGCGATCGGCAGCCCTTCGAGCACGATCACGAAGCCCGGCTGCGCACCGGCCTTGGCGACGAGGTCGGTCAGGCAGTCGTACAGCGCGTCGTAATTCTTGCCGAAGTGCTTCGGGAACAGGAACGACGTCGCGATCGTCTCCATCACTTCCTGCTTCGACTGCGCGGCGCCGCAATACGCATAGAGGAAATGCTGGCCGAGCCGGGCGGCTTCGTCGGCGAGATCCTGAACGCGAAATGCGCGGATCGACTGCACGAGATTGGGTCGCACGGTCGTGAAAAGGCTCATAGGCTCCTCGTTCGATGAAAGCCCCGGATCGGCAGATTCCTGTTGGACCGGCGCGGCGCCGGCCTGTGCCGTCGCGCGCAGTTGCATGACGCGCTGAAACAGATTGCCGTCGCCGGCCGCGAACAGTTCCGCCGCCGCCGTATCGTGCGCGTAGATGGAGTCGCTCATGCCGTTCATCCCGAAGTCATTCAACAATACGTTTAAAACTGTTGTAGTGGTCGTCCGTGTAATAACAGTTGTCGATCCGCCGCAATGGCCCGCCGCAGACGATCCGGCGCGCGCCGCGATTGCGCGCGCGCGGCGTCGGCACCGTGTACTCGTGGTAGTAGCCGCGCTTCGCCTTCGGCAGGATCCGCTCACGGTTGCCGAACACGATGCCGTCTTTATCGTACGGATAGGGACCGCCCGCAGCGATCAGGCCGAGCGTGGTCACGGCCTCGCGCGGCAGACGGGCGGTCGGGATCGTATCGAACCCGCCGGCGGCCACATCGGCCGAAACGGTCTGCCGTGCGTAGGCGGCGGAAACCAGACTGCCCGTCGGCGTGCCGACGATACCCATCGCGAACATCGCGAAGACGGACGCGAGCGCGCCGTTGCGGAGCCACTTGCGTGCCATGAACCGGGGTTCCCGCTGTTAAATCAAATAGTTGAACGACCAGCAAAGGCGTTAGCGTAGCGCTATTGTCCGCCCGAATCAATGTTCGTTTGGGAATCGAAAGTGCGCCTTCCTGTCGAATCGCGTATTTTTTACCGAATATTCGTCATTTTTATCTTGTATAGGATAAAATAAGCGCGGCATCTCTCGCGCGGCGAGTCCTGCCTCCTTGCCGCGCTCACCGTCGAGGGTAGGGAGATGCTGATGTTGACTGCGGGATGTGCGCTTGCACGATGCCCGGCGGCGTGCCCGTTGCGGGCACGCCTTTTTTTCGATTGTTGACGTTTTCGCCTGCCGCGCGGCACCGGTCTGCCGGCACCGCGCGTGTGCGCTCAGCGCGCGGCGTTCACATCGGCGACGAGCAGCGCCGCCATGTTCACGATCCGGCGCACGGTCGCCGATTCGGTCAGCACGTGCACCGGCTGCGCGGCGCCGAGCAGGATCGGGCCGATCGCGATGTTGTTGCCGGCTGCCGTCTTCAGCAGGTTGTACGCGATGTTCGCAGCATCGATGTTCGGCAGCACCAGCAGGTTCGCGTCGCCTTCGAGCGTCGATTCCGGCAGGATTTCCTTGCGCAGCGCCGCGTCGAGCGCGACATCGCCGTGCATTTCGCCGTCGACGGTCAGCTCCGGTGCACGTTCCTTCAGGATCGCGAGCGTATCGCGCATCTTCTGCGCGGACGGCGCGTTGCTCGTGCCGAAGTTCGAGTGCGACAGCAGTGCGACCTTCGGCTCGATGCCGAAGCGGCGCACTTCTTCCGCGGCCATGATCGTGATCTCGGCGAGCTGCTCCGGCGTCGGGTCGACGTTCACGTGCGTATCGACGAGGAAGATCTGGCGGCCGGGCAGCACGAGGCCGTTCATCGCCGCGTAGACGCTGCAGCCGGGCCGCTTGCCGATCACCTGGTCGATGAAGTGCAGATGACGGTGCGTCGTGCTGATCGTGCCGCAGATCATCCCGTCCGCCTCGCCCTTTTTCACGAGCATCGAGCCGATCAGCGTCGTGCGGCGGCGCATTTCGACGCGCGCGAGCTGTTCGCTGATGCCCTTGCGCGCCATCATTTTGTAGTAGGTCTGCCAGAAGTCGCGGTAGCGCTCGTCGTGCTCGGTGTTCACGACCGTGAAGTCGGTGCCCGGCGTCAGACGCAGCCCGTAGCGCTGGATGCGGTGTTCGATCACGGCCGGGCGGCCGATCAGGACCGGCTTCGCGAGCTTTTCGTCGACGATGATCTGAACGGCGCGCAACACGCGCTCTTCTTCGCCTTCCGCGAACACGACGCGCTTCTTCTCTTCCGGCGCCGCACGCGCGATCTGGAAGATCGGCTTCATCGTCGTGCCGCTGTGATAGACGAACTGCTGCAGATGCTGCTTGTACGCTTCCATGTCCTCGATCGGACGCGTGGCGACGCCGCCGTCCATCGCGGCCTGCGCGACGGCCGGCGCGATCTTCACGATCAGGCGCGGGTCGAACGGCTTCGGAATCAGGTATTCGGGCCCGAACGACAGATCCTGGATGCCGTATGCGGTCGCGACGATGTCGCTCTGCTCCTGCTGCGCGAGCTCGGCGATCGCGTTGACGGCCGCGATTTCCATTTCCCGCGTGATCGTCGTCGCGCCGACGTCGAGCGCGCCGCGGAAGATGAACGGGAAGCACAGCACGTTGTTGACCTGGTTCGGGTAGTCGGTGCGGCCCGTCGCGAGCACGGCGTCGGGGCGCACTTCGAGCGCGACTTCCGGCAGGATTTCCGGCGTCGGGTTCGCGAGCGCGAGAATCAGCGGGCGCTCGGCCATTCCCTTCACCATCTCCTGCTTCAGCACGCCGGCAGCCGACAGGCCCAGGAAGATGTCCGCGCCGTCGATCACTTCCGCGAGCGTGCGCGCGTCGGTTTCGCGCGCGAAACGCTCCTTGTCCGGATCCATCAGCTCGGTACGGCCCTTGTAGACGACGCCGGCGAGGTCGGTCACCGTGATGTTCTCGATCGGCAGGCCGATGTCGACGAGCAGATCGAGACACGCGAGTGCGGCGGCGCCGGCGCCCGACGCGACGAGCTTGACCTTCTTGATGTCCTTGCCGACGACCTTCAGCCCGTTCGTGACGGCCGCGGCCACGACGATCGCGGTGCCGTGCTGGTCGTCGTGGAACACCGGAATCTTCATGCGCTTGCGCGCTTCGCGCTCAACGATGAAGCAGTCGGGCGCCTTGATGTCCTCGAGGTTGATGCCGCCGAACGTCGGTTCGAGGGCGGCGATCACGTCGACCAGCTTGTGCGGATCGGACTCGTTCAGCTCGATGTCGAACACGTCGATGCCGGCGAACTTCTTGAACAGCACGGCCTTGCCTTCCATCACCGGCTTCGACGCGAGCGGGCCGATGTTGCCGAGCCCGAGCACCGCGGTGCCGTTGGTCACGACGCCGACCAGGTTGCTGCGCGCGGTGAAGCGCGCGGCATTCAGCGGATTCTCGACGATCTCCTCGCATGCGAACGCAACGCCCGGCGAATACGCGAGCGCGAGGTCGCGCTGGTTGATCATCTGCTTGGTCGGGGCGATGGCGACTTTGCCCGGCGTCGGGAATTCGTGGTAGTCGAGGGCGGCTTCGCGGAGCTTGGCTTTGGAGGAGGCTTGGGTGGACATGTGTCTGGTGACGTGCGGATTAGAATGACTGTTCGACGGCATTGTAGCGCCAATCGACCGCCCTCTGACCGTCGATTCGGGTGCAACAGCCGCGACAAAAATGTACTGAACGGTGCAGGAACCGCTGCCGTTCGCCCCGTACAATGCCGTTCCTTCAACCGCTTCGGGTCCATTCGCCGTGCCAGACGCCCTGTCCGAGTTTTCGCTGATCGATCGCTTCTTCGCGCGCCGCGCGGCCCGCGGCGCACGCGTGTCGACGCTCGGCATCGGCGACGATTGCGCGCTGATCGCGCCGCGTTCCGGAAAATTGCTGGCCATTTCGACGGATATGCTCGTCGAGGGCCGGCACTTCTTCCCCGACGTCGCGCCCGAGGCGCTCGGCCACAAGACGCTCGCGGTCAATTTGTCGGACCTGGCGGCGATGGGCGCCGAGCCGCGCGCGTTCACGCTCGCGTGCGCGCTGCCGCGCGCCGATGCCGCATGGCTCGAGGCATTCAGCAACGGGCTGTTCGCGCTGGCCGAGCGCTACGGCTGCGAGCTGATCGGCGGCGACACGACGAGCGGGCCGTTGAATCTGTGCGTGACCGTGTTCGGCGAAGTCGCGCCCGACGCCGCGCTGCGCCGCGACGCCGCGCGCGACGGCGACGACGTCTGGGTGTCGGGCACGCTCGGCGATGCACGCGCCGGGCTCGGTGTCGCGCGCGGCGAATGGGCGGCC
>NZ_KV786754.1:1984-6139 GCF_001806955.1 Burkholderia sp. HMSC10F09 | reverse complement strand
CGGTGGCGAACAGGGTTCGCCACCGCCCGTTTTTCATCGTCGGGCCATAAAAAATCGAAACGAATGTCCGATTAATTCAACGAATACTAAAAGTGGAATTCCATTTGAATTTTTAGGAAAACCGGCATATAAAACCTGTGCGTTATCCGTTTCAAAACGACATCGACCAAGCAAACGCCTCGGGGCCACGCACATGAGCTAGCCGCGCTCGTTGTCCGACATCGCGACCGCCGCATCTTTCGCTCCATCTCGCCAAGCCGCTGCTTCGCCCGCTCGTCCGGGTGCGGCCGGTCTCGCGCCGCGCGCCGGCGCACGCGCGAACGCGGCCGATAAAGCGATCGCCGCGATCGAGAAAAATCGTCCGAAGCGCCGTAATCGGCCATTCGCCGATTATTGACGCGCCGTTTCTCCAACGATTCCATCCGTATTTGCGCTCGCCCACCGACTACCGCACGCTGGCGGGCTGCGTCGACGTGATCTATCACTCGGCGAGTGCGGTCAACTTCATCCAGCCGTATTCGTACATGCGCACCGACAACGTCGACGGGCTCAAGCGCGTGCTCGCGTTCGCGGCGGACGGCCAGCCGAAGGCGCTCATGCTGCTGTCGACGATTTCGGTCTACAGCTGGGGCCATCTGCACACCGGCAAGACGACGGTGTCCGAAGACGACGACATCGATCAGAACCTGCCCGCCGTGATGACGGACATCGGCTACGTGCGCAGCAAATGGGTGATGGAGAAAGTGGCCGATCTCGCGGCGTCGCGCGGGCTGCCGCTGATGACGTTCCGCCTCGGCTACGCGACGTTCCATCGCGACACCGGGCTCAGCGCGAACTATCAGTGGTGGGGCCGGCTCGTGCGCACCTGCATCGACCAGCAGCAGATTCCCGATCTGCGCAATCTGCGCGAAGGGCTGACGGCCGTCGACTACATGACGCGCGCGATCGCGCATATTTCGCGCAATCCGTCGGCGCTCGGCCACAAGTACAACCTCGTGCATACCGACGACAACAACCTGACGCTCCGGCAGTTCTTCGAGCGCCTCGAACGGCATTTCGGGTTGCGCTTCGAAACCGTGCCGTTCCGTCAATGGCTCGACGGCTGGCAGCACGACACGGCCGCGCCGCTCTATCCGCTGCTGAGCCTGTTCCGCGACGTGATGTACGACGGACGCTCCACCGTCGAGCTCTATCAGGACACGTACCGGTGGCGCTGCGACCGCGTGCGGGCGGCACTACAAGGCAGCGGCATCGAGGAGCCGACGTTCACGCGCGACGAACTCGCGCGCTATCTGACGCAATCGATCGGCCATCGCGCGTAACACACGACCGTGCCGCGTCCACGTTGCACTCATCGCGCGCGATGTTCCCACGTCCCTTCGACGTCGATCGTCGTGCGCACCGAATTCGCGAGAAAGCAGGCGTCGTGCGCGGCGTGATGCAGCGCCGCGACTTCGTCGTCGGTCGGCGCCCGCTCGCCGCCGAACGTGACGGCCGGCTTCAGCACGATGCGCGTCACGACTTCCTTGCCCGCGTCGTTCTTCGCCATCGTGCCTTCGGCCGCGTCGCGATAGCGCGTGACGACGAAGCGCCGTTGCGCGGCGATCGACAGAAACCACAGCATGTGACAGCTCGACAGCGCGGCGACGAACGCCTCTTCCGGGTCGACTGCGGCCGGATCGGAGAACGGCACGCGCACGACGTGCGGCGAACTCGACGCAGGCACCGTCACGCCGCCGTCGAAACGCCATTCGTGCCGGCGGCTGTAGCGGTTGTCGACGAACTTGTCGTCGGGGGCGGCCTGCCATTCCACTTCAGCGATGTACGTCGACATCGGGATTCCTTCGTAGACGAAAAAAATGCGTGATGCGCGCGGCGGCGGCCGCGCTCACAGCGGCGTGAGCAGGGGCTCGCCCGCGAAATGCCGCGCGGCGTTGTCGAGAAACTGCTGCACCGAACGATCGAGCGCCTCGGGCGACCAGCCGCCGAGGTGCGGCGTCAGCACGACGTTGTCGAGCGCGGTCAGCGCGCGCGGCGGTTCGGGCTCGCCTTCGTACACGTCGAGCGCCGCGCCCGCGAGGCGCCGTTCGCGCAGCGCGTCTGCCAAAGCAGCGGTATCGACGACGCTGCCGCGCGAGACGTTGACGAGAAACCCGTGCGGGCCGAGCGCATCGAGCACCGTGCGGTCGATCAGATGGCGCGTGCCCGCGCCGCCCGGCGTCGCGACGATCAGAAAATCGGCCCACTGCGCGAGCGCGTCGAGTCGTTCGAAGTAGCGGTACGGAACCTGCTTCGCCGCGCGGTTGTGATAGCCGATCTCGATGTCGAAGCCCGCCGCGCGCCGCGCGCATTTCGCGCCGATCCGGCCGAGCCCGACGATGCCGAGCCGCTTGCCCGACACGTTCGGCGGCATCGGCAGCGCGTCGCGCCAGACGCCCGCGCGCGTCGCCGCATCGAGCCGCACGATGCCGCGTACCGCGGCGAGCAGCAGTGCGAACGCATGATCGGCGACGCAGTCGTCATTGGTGCCGGCGCCGGTGACGACCGCGATGCCGCGCGCCTTCGCATGCGCGACGTCGATCTGCTCGTAGCCGGCGCCGAGCGCGCCGACGAGCGTGAGCTGCGGCAGCGCATCGATCTCGTGCGCGGCGAGCCCCGTGCTGCCGTTGGTCAGCACCGCGCGGATCGTGCCGCCGTGCTCGGCGATCGTGCGTTCGCGCAGCTCGGCAGTCGGTGCATGGCGCACCTCGAACGACGCGGCAATGCGGCGCTGCGCGTCGTCGCGCAGCGGAATGAGGACCAGCAGTTCTGGCTTCATGGCAGCAGATGTCCGCAGGGCGGGAACGGCTTGCAGTGTAGCAAGGCTGCGCGCCGGCCGCCGGTTATCCCCACGCGCACAGGGGCCACGCGGCCGCGCGCGGTTTGCCAAAGCCGGCTCAGTCAAGTAAGTTTCGGCGTACGCCCCCGTCCTGGAGATTGGCCACGATGAAGCTCGCCCTGCCCGCCCGGATCCTGGGCCTCGCGCTCGCCGCATCCGTCGTCGCACCCGGTGCACACGCGGATGCGCCCGTCGTCGTATCGTCGAAGATCGACACCGAAGGCAACCTGCTCGGCAACGTGATCGCGCAGGTGCTGAAGGCGCACGGCATTCCCGTCACCGAAAAGATCGCGCTCGGCGCGACGCCGATCGTACGCAAGGCACTGACGAGCGGCGAGATCGACATCTACCCCGAATACACCGGCAACGCCGCCTTCTTCTTCAACAAGGCCGACGATCCGGTCTGGAAGAACGCGAGCCAAGGCTACGACACCGCGAAGCAGCTCGACTATGCGGCGAACCACCTCGTGTGGCTCGCGCCGGCGCCCGCCAACAACACGTGGGGTGTCGCCGTACTGTCGTCGGTCGCGCAAGCGCGGCATCTGAAGACCTTCAGCGATTTCGGCAAGTGGGTCGCCGGCGGCGGCAACGTGAAGCTCGCCGCATCGGCGGAATTCGTCAACAGCGCGTCGGCGCTGCCGTCGTTCGAGAAGGCGTACGGCTTCAAGCTGAAACCCGATCAGCTCGTCGTGCTGTCCGGCGGCGACACGGCCGCGACGATCAAGGCGGCCGCGAACCAGACCGACGGCGTGAACGCCGCGATGGTGTACGGCACCGACGGCGGGATCGCATCGAGCGGGCTCACCGTGCTCGACGACGACAAGCACGTGCAGCCCGTCTATGCACCGGCGCCGGTGATCCGCGAAGCGGTGCTGAAAGCGCATCCGCAGATCGCCGACTATCTGAAGCCCGTGTTCGCGAGCCTCGATCTGAAGACGCTGCAGATGCTCAACGCACGCATCCAGATCAACGGCGAGCCGGCGGCCGGCGTCGCGAAGAGCTATCTGAAGTCGAAGGGCTTCGTGAAATGACGATGCGCGCGGCGGCCTGCGCGCGGCGCCTGACACCGGACAAGGTCGGCATCCTGATCGGCCTGCTGACGATCGTCGCCGTGCTCGGCATGCCGTTCGTCGTGCTGCGGCCGAATCGTATCGCGGCCGGCACCGGGCTGTCGGTGTTCGCGGCGCTGCCGGTCGCGCAGGGTGCGGCGCTCGCGACGCTGTGGATCGTCGGCGCACTCTGGGCGATGACGGCGAGCCGCCCGACGTGGCGGCTCG
>NZ_KV786754.1:0-1964 GCF_001806955.1 Burkholderia sp. HMSC10F09 | reverse complement strand
CCGCCCGACGTGGCGGCTCGCGGCCGGCTGCACATGGCTCGCGACGCTCGCGTATGCGCTCGGCGCCGCCACGTCGCACGCGGTCGCACCCGACGACATGCTCGCGCGCGTGTCGCCGGCGGCCGGCGTGTGGGTGCTGCTGTTCGCGTGGGCCGTGCTCGTCGCGGACGCGCTCGCACGGCTCGCGTTCGGTCCGTGGCGGAGGCTCGCCGCGCTCGTCGTCGCGATCGCGGCGGTGTCGGTGCCGCTCGCGACCGGCTGGTGGGACGGGCTCTCCGTGATGCGCGAATACGCGGTGCGCAGCGACGACTTCTGGCGCGAGGCAAGCCGTCATCTGTCGCTCGCGGGCGGCTCGGTCGCGGCCGCGCTCGTCGCGGGACTGCCGCTCGGCATCGCATGCGCACGCGCGGCGCCGGTGCGTGCGGTCGTGATGCCCGTCCTCAATATCGTTCAGACGATTCCGAGCATCGCGATGTACGGGCTCATGATGGCGCCGCTCGGCCTGCTCGCCGCGCACGTGCCGCTCGCGGCGGCGCTCGGCGTGCGCGGGATCGGCGTCGCGCCGGCCGTGCTCGCGCTGTTCCTCTACTCGCTGCTGCCGATCGCGTCGAGCGTCGCGGTCGGGCTCGCGCAGGTGCCGCCACATGTGACCGAAGCGGCGCGCGCGATGGGCATGACACGCGCGCAGCGGCTGTTCCGCGTCGATCTTGTGCTCGCGCTGCCGGTAATTCTGAGCGGCGTGCGCGTCGTACTCGTGCAGAACATCGGGCTGACCGCGGTCGCCGCGCTGATCGGCGGCGGCGGGTTCGGCACCTTCATCTTTCAGGGAATCGGGCAATCGGCGGCCGACCTCGTGCTGCTCGGCGCGATTCCCACGATCGCGCTCGCGCTCGCGGCCGCGGTCGTCTTCGAAGCCGCGACGTCGCTCGCGAAAGGACGGTCCGGATGATCGAGATCGATCGCGTCGGCAAGCGCTTCGGCGACATCGTCGCCGTCGACGACGTCTCGCTGACGATGAAGCGAGGCACCATCACCGCGCTCGTCGGCGCATCGGGTAGCGGCAAGTCGACGCTGCTGCGGATGATCAACCGGCTGATCGCACCGACGAGCGGCACGATTCGCATCGACGGCACCGACACGGCCGGCGTGCCGCCCGAGCAACTGCGGCGGCGCATCGGCTACGTGATCCAGGGGCACGGGCTGTTTCCGCACTGGAGTGTCGCGCGCAACATCGCGACGGTGCCGCGTCTGCTCGGCTGGCGCCCCGACCGCATCCGCGCGCGCGTCGCCGAGCTGCTCGAGCTGTTCCATCTCGCGCCGGCCGAATTCGCCGACAAGCTGCCGCACGAACTGTCGGGCGGCCAGCAGCAGCGCGTCGGCGTCGCGCGTGCGCTCGCCGCCGAGCCCGCGATGCTGCTGATGGACGAACCGTTCGGCGCGCTCGATCCGATCATCCGCAACAAGGCGCAGGACGATCTGCTCGCATTGCAGCGGCGGCTCGGCATCACGGTCGTGATCGTCACGCACGACATCGAGGAAGCGCTGAAGCTCGGCGACACGATCGCCGTGATGGACGGCGGCCGCCTGCTGCAGGTCGCGACGCCGGCCGACATACTCGGCAATCCGGCCGAAGGCGTCGTCGAGCAGCTCGTCGCGGGCGTCGATCGCCCGTTGCGCCTGCTCGCGCTGACACCGGTCGACGCCGTCGCCGAAGCGGGCCATGCGGACGGCGCGCCGATCGAGGCCGCACGCACGCTGCGCGATGCGATCTCCGAGCTGCTGTGGCGCGGCGTCGACGCGCTGCCGGTCGACGACGGCCACGGCCGCCCGTCGCGCCGCATCACGCTCGACGCGATCCGCGCGCATGCGAGGAAGCCCGCATGAATGCGCGCGATGCGCTGCGCGGTACGCCGTCGGCGTCGCGGCCGTTCACGGCGCGCCGGCTCGTCGCGCCCGCTGCGCGC
>NZ_KV786753.1:0-3553 GCF_001806955.1 Burkholderia sp. HMSC10F09 | reverse complement strand
CGTCGGCCCGTATGCGCAGCCGGCGCCGCGTCGCGCGCCGCGCATCGCTCGTTCGCGCGCTCGACGCGCTGCCCTGCGTGCTGCTGCCCGACGCGCGTCCGTATGCGGGCTGGTTCGACGGCCTCGGCTGCCGCACGCTCGCCGATCTGCGCGGGCTGCCGCGCAAGGGGCTGCAGCGCCGTTGCGGGCCGGCGCTGCTGGCCGCGCTCGATCGCGCCTATGGCGAGGCGGTCGAGCCGCTGGCATGGATGGCGGTGCCGCCGGTGTTCGACGTGCGGCTCGAATTGGCGGAGCGCGTCGACTATGCGGAAGCCGTGCTGTTCGTCGCGCGGCGTCTCGTCGTGCAGTTGTGCGGCTGGCTCGCCGCGCGGCAGTTGTCGCTGGCTGCGATGACGTTCGATCTCGAGCACGAGCGCGGCCGTCAGGCCGTGCCGCCCACGTCGCTCGAACTCGCGTTTGCGGCGCCCGTGCGCGACGAAGCGCATTTCATGCGGCTGCTCGGCGAACGGCTTGCGCGCGTCGAATTGCCGGCCGCGGTGATCGCGGTGCGCCTGAAGGCCACACGCGTCGAATCGGTCGCGCCGCCGGCCGACGATCTGTTTCCCGAGCCGGGCGGCACGAAGGAGACGCGCGCGCGGCTGCTCGAACTGCTGGTCGCGCGGCTCGGCGCCGAGAACGTGCTGTGCGCGGCGCCGGTGGCCGATCATCGGCCCGAAGCCGCGAATCGCTGGCTGCCGCTCGATGCGCAGGCCGGCAAGCCGCCGGGCGCGCCGCCGGCGGTGCCGCCGCGTCCCGTATGGCTGCTGCCCGAGCCGTTGCCGCTGCTGATGCGCGAGAACCGGCCGGTGTTCCATACGCCGCTCAGGCCGATGTCATCGCCCGAGCGGATCGAGGCAGGGTGGTTCGACGGTCAAACGATCGCGCGCGATTACTACGTGGCGCAAGACGAAGAGGGCGCGTGCTACTGGATATTCAGGGAACGAATGAGCAGTCAGGCAGACCCGCACTGGTTTCTGCACGGCCTGTTCGGGTGAGCGGCGATGGTTACGGAATCCCGGTTGCTGCCCGCTTATGCGGAGTTGTTCTGCCGTTCGAACTTTTCGTTCCTGCATGGCGCATCGCATGCGGAGGAACTGGTCGCGCGCGCCGTGAAGCTCCGCTATCGCGGCATCGCGATCACCGACGAATGCTCGCTCGCGGGCGCACCGCGGATGCATGTCGCGGCGCGGGCCGCCGGCTTGCCGCTGATCATCGGTTCGTACTTCGAGGTCACGCCGGATGAGGCTCCGCCCGGTCACGACCCGGGGCCCGGCGCATTCGGGCTCGTGCTGCTCGCGCAGAATCGCGAAGGCTACGGCAACCTGTCCGAGCTGATTTCATGGCGACGGATGGCCGCGCCGAAAGGCACGTACAAGCTGACGCCGCGCATGCTGTCGAGGCCGCCCGAGGAATTCGCGCACCTGCGCGGGATGCCCGACTGTTTTGCGATTCTCGTGCCCGTGTATCCGGTGCGCGCAGATGTACTCGACGCGCAGGTCGCGTGGTTTCGCGCGACGTTCGGCGAGCGTGCGCGGCTCGGGCTCGTGCAGCTGCAACGCGCGCTGGACGGCCCGCAGCGCGACGAGATTCGTGCGGCCGGCGCGCGGCGCGGCGTGCGCGTCGTCGCGCTCGGCGACGTGACGATGCACCGGCGCTCGTGCAAGCCGCTGCAGGACGTGATGACGGCGATCCGGCTCGGGACGCCGGTGTCCGAGTGCGGCTATGCGCTCGCGCCGAATGCGGAGCAGCATCTGCGTTCGCTTGCGCGTATCGCGAAGCTGTTTTCGGCGGACGAGATCGCGCAGACGTGTGCGATTCTCGATGCGTGTCATTTCGAACTCGATACGCTGCGCTACGAGTATCCGGACGAGATCGTGCCTCCCGGACATACGCCGACCAGTTATCTGGAACAGGAGACCAAGGCCGGCGCGATTGAACGTTATCCGCAGGGTGTGCCGGAGAAAGTGGAACAGCAGATCCGGTATGAACTCGATCTGATCGCGAAGCTGAGCTACGAACCGTTCTTCCTGACTGTCTACGACATCGTCAAATACGCGCGCAGCCGGAACATCCTGTGCCAAGGGCGCGGTTCGGCGGCGAATTCGGCCGTCTGTTATTGCCTCGGCATCACCGAGGTGGATCCCGAGCAGAGCACGCTGCTGTTCGAACGCTTCATCAGCGAGAATCGCGGCGAGCCGCCCGACATCGACGTCGACTTCGAGCATCAGCGGCGCGAGGAAGTGATTCAGCACATCTACGAAAAATACGGCAAGCATCGCGCGGCGATCGCGGCGGCCGTCTCGACCTATCGGCCGCGCGGCGTGCTGCGCGAAACCGGCAAGGCGCTCGGTGTCGATCCGATGCTCGTCGATCGTGTCGCGAAAGGGCATCGATGGTTCGACGGCAGCCGCGATCTGCTGCAGCAGTTCGAGATGGTCGGGCTCGATCCCGCGACGCCGCTGATCCGCACCTGGGCGGAGCTCGCCGCGCGGCTGCTCAATTTTCCGCGCCATCTGTCGCAGCACTCGGGCGGTTTCGTGATCAGCCGCGGCAAGCTCACGCGGCTCGTGCCGGTCGAGAATGCCGCGATGGACGGGCGGCGCGTGATCCAGTGGGACAAGGACGATCTCGAAGCGCTCGGCTTGCTGAAGGTCGACGTGCTCGCGCTCGGGATGCTGTCGGCGCTGCATCGCGCATTCGACATGATCACCGCGTGGCGCGGCCTGCAGCCGGACGGGAAGCCGTTCGGGTTCGACCACATTCCGCGCCACGACGACGACACCTACGACATGATCTGCCGCGCCGACACGGTCGGCGTGTTCCAGATCGAGTCGCGCGCGCAGATGTCGATGCTGCCGCGCCTGAAGCCGCGCGAATACTACGACCTCGTGATCCAGGTATCGATCGTGCGGCCCGGGCCGATTCAGGGCGGCGCCGTGCATCCGTATCTGAAGCGGCGCAGGATCGTGGCCGGCGAAGAAGAGGGCGAGGTCACGTATCCGAGCGACGCGCTCAAGGCGGTGCTCGAACGCACGCTCGGCGTGCCGATCTTCCAGGAACAGGTGATGCAGATCGCGATCGTCGCGGCGGGCTTCACGCCGGACGAGGCCGATGCGCTGCGGCGCGCGATGGCAGCCTGGAAGCGCAAGGGCGATCTCGGCAAATATCACGACCAGATCGTCAACGGGATGCTCGAGCGCGGATACACGCGCGAGTTCGCCGAGCAGATCTTCGAGCAGATCAAGGGCTTCGGCGAATACGGCTTTCCCGAGAGCCACGCGGCGAGCTTCGCGAAACTCGCGTACGCGAGCAGCTGGCTCAAATGCCACGAACCGGCGATCTTCGTTGCCGCGCTGCTGAACAGCCAGCCGATGGGCTTCTATGCGCCCGCGCAACTCGTGCAGGATGCGCGGCGTCATGGCGTGACCGTGTTTCCGGTCGACGTGACGAAAAGCAACTGGGAGACCTCGCTCCAAGCGCTGCCCGGCGCCGATCGCCGCGCCGTCCGCATCGT
>NZ_KV786752.1:0-7249 GCF_001806955.1 Burkholderia sp. HMSC10F09 | reverse complement strand
TCGGAAGCCGCCGGCGCCGGCGCGGAGACCGTTGCGGCGGCATCGGACGCGGTGCGGTCGCGGCCCGCGGCGGCGCGCGAAGCACATGAGAAGGTTGCCGAACCGGTCGCGCGTCGGGCGGACGACGGTGCGTCGACAGGCGCGCCGATGCGCGCTGCTGCGCCCGTCGCCGGCGGCGATCCTGTCGACACGCCGCGTGCACCGCAGCCGGCCGACGACGTGCCCGGCGCGCTCACGGCGATCGCGTCGGCCCAGGCGGCCTCGCCGTCCGCCGACATGCCGCCGGCCGTCGACGACGATTTCGCGTGGTTCGACGCCGCGCCGCCCGGCGATTCGGCAACGGCGGCCGAGCCGCGCGCGGCCGAAGCGCCGGTCGCCATGCTCGACTGGGACGCGCTCGCCGCGCGCGTGGCCGACTGCACGCGTTGCCGCCTGTGCGAGAAGCGGACGAACACGGTATTCGGCGTCGGCGACCGCGAAGCGGACTGGATGCTGATCGGCGAGGCGCCGGGCGAAAACGAGGACAAGCAGGGCGAGCCGTTCGTCGGTCAGGCCGGCAAGCTGCTCGACAACATGCTGCGCTCGCTGTCGCTGCAGCGCGGCGAGAACGTGTACATCGCGAACGTGATCAAGTGCCGGCCGCCGGGCAACCGCAATCCCGAGCCGGACGAGGTCGCGCGCTGCGAGCCGTATCTGCAGCGCCAGGTCGCGCTGGTCAAGCCGAAGCTGATCGTCGCGCTCGGCCGCTTCGCCGCGCAGACGCTGCTGAAGACCGACGCGAGCATCGCATCGCTGCGCGGCCGCGTGCACGCTTACGAAGGCGTGCCGGTGATCGTCACGTACCACCCCGCGTATCTGTTGCGCAGCCTGCCGGACAAGGCGAAGGCATGGGCGGACCTGTGCCTGGCGCGCGACACGTTCGCGGCGTCGCCTGCTGCCGACGCGCCGCCGCCGGCCGCGCCATGACCGGGCGCGCGGCGTTCGCCTTCGTCGATACGCTGCGCGACGTCGCAGTTCGCGACCTCGGCTGGCTGCTCGCCAGTCCGAGCCTGCTGAGCGCCGCGCCCGGCGCGCCGCTGGCGCAGCCATGGTCGACCGCGGCCGAGCAGAGCGCCGCCGAAGCATGGCTCGCGGCGCTCGACGCGTCGCCCGCGCCACTGCATCGCGCGCTCGACGGGCTGCGCCCTGTGCGGCTCGGCCGCTATGCGGAGGGCCTGCTCGAATACTTCCTCGCGCACGGCCCGTCGCTGTCGCTCGTCGCGGCCAATCTGCCGCTGCGCACGCATGGCCACACGCTCGGCGAAGTCGATTTTCTCGTCGATGCACGGGACGGCCGACGCCTGCATTGGGAACTCGCGGTGAAGTGCTATCTATGCGCACCGGTGCGGGAGCGTGCGACGCTGGCCGATTTCGTCGGACCGAATCTCGTCGACCGGTTCGATCGCAAACGCAGCCGGCTCGTCGAGCACCAGCTGACGCTGAGTCGCCGCGACGGCTTCGCGCGGCTCGGCTACGGCCCCTTGTCCGATGCGCAGATGTTCGTGAAGGGCTGGCTGTTCTATCCGCATCGCGCACCGGTGCCGCCCGTCTCGGCCGACATCGCGCCGGATCATCCGCGCGGCTTCTGGCTCACGCATGCGCAGTGGGCGGAATGGGCCGCCGCGCAGCCGGCGGACGCGGCCTGGAGCGTCCTGCCGCGGCTCGCCTGGCTCGCGCCGCGGCGGATCGCGGCAAACGCGGCAAGCGCGGCAAACGCCGGCACGCCGCCCGTGCCGTTTGCCGACACGCGCGCGTTGCCGGCGGCGCTGTCCGAGCGCCCGGCGCCCGCGCTGATCGGTGTTTACAAAGCGGAACCGGACGGCACGTGGTACGAGACCGCGCGCGGCTTCATCGTGCCGGACGACTGGCCGGCGCGAGCGCAGGCCTTTGCCGCGCTGGCCGGCTGAGCGCGCCTCGGCGCGGGCTCACCACCAGCGATGGAAATGGTGGACGGGGCCGACGCCGTGGCCGACGTCGAGCTGCCCGCTCGCGGCGATCGCGCCGGTCAGATAGGCCTTCGCTTCGCGCACCGCGCTTTCGAGGTCCGGCAGCTGCGGCAGCAGCGCAGCGATCGCGGACGACAGCGTGCAGCCCGTACCGTGCGTATTGCTGACCGGCACGCGCGGGCCGTCGAGCCGCACGGCGCCCGCTTGCGCGACGAGCCAGTCGGGGCTCGCGGCCGCATCGGGCAAGTGGCCGCCTTTCATCAGCACCGCACGTGCGCCGGTCTGCAGCAGCGCGCGGCCTTGGCGCACCATGTCGTCCTCGGTCGTCGCGTGCGCGTCGCCGAGCAGCGCGGCCGCTTCCGGCAGATTCGGCGTGACGACCGTCGCGAGAGGCAGCAGCGCGTCGCGCAGTGCGTCGACCGCCTCGGGCGCGAGCAGCGCATGCGCGCTCTTCGAGATCATCACCGTGTCGAGCACGACGAAGCGCGGTGCGTAACGCCGCAGCGCGTCGGCGACGGCGTGCACGATCGGCGCGTTCGCGAGCATGCCGATCTTCACCGCATCGATGCGAATGTCGCCGAACACCGCGTCGAGCTGCGCGGTCACGAACGCGGGATCGGGCGCGCGCACACCCGTGACGCCGCGCGTGTTCTGCGCGGTCAGCGCGGTGATCGCGCTCGCGCCGTATGCGCCGAGTGCGGAGAACGTCTTCAGGTCGGCCTGGATGCCGGCGCCGCCGCCGGAATCGGAGCCGGCGATCGTCAGCACGTTGGGTATCGGATGCGTCATGATGGCAACGCGCCGGCTCGACGGCCGGCGCGAACGGACGGAAACGGGAAGTGTAGCGTCAGTGCCGCGATTCGCCGATCAGCGCGACCGAATCGAACTGGCGCTGGTTCGCCTGATGGCGGCGCATCACAAGCCACATCGTCAGGCACACGAACGTGCCGAACAGCACGATCACGACGCCGACCGGCACGTCGAGCCAGACGAGCACCGCATACAGGCACAGCATCACGAGCACCGACAGGTTCTCGTTGAAGTTCTGCACCGCGATCGAATGGCCGGCCGACAGCAGCACGTGGCCGCGATGCTGCAGCAGCGCATTCATCGGAACGACGAAGTAGCCGGACAGCGCGCCGACGCCGATCAGGAACACGTAGGCGACGATCAGATACACGGGCAGGCGCAAATGGCCGATGTGCAGCGCCCAGTGTGACGGAAACAGGTCGCGCGTGTAGAACGCCATCAGCATCACCGCGATGCCCATCATGATGCCGACGGGCAGCACCGTCAGCGACTTCTTCAGCGGAATCCGCCCCGCGGCGGCGATCGCGCCGCCCGCGACGCCGACCGCGACCACGGCCTGCAGGATCGCGCCTTCGGACAGCGTCATGCCGAGCGAGACCTCGGCCCATTTCAGCACGATGAACTGGAGCGTCGCACCGGCGCCCCAGAACAGCGTCGTGACCGCGAGCGAGATCTGGCCGAGCTTGTCGCGCCAGAGCACCATGAAGCAGTCGGCGAAATCGGTGACGAGCTTGACGGGCCCGCGCTCCTGTTTCGGATAGCGCGCGCCGGTATCGGGAATGCGCAGGTTGAACAGCGCGGCGATCACGTACAGCGCCATGATGATGGCCATCGCCGCTTCGGCCGGCGTACCGATCCACGACGGCGTGTGGGCGATCACGTGCGATGCGATGTGCGGGCTGATCAGCGCGCCGCCGAGCACGGTACCGAGGATGATCGAGCTGACCGTCGTGCCTTCGATCCAGCCGTTCGCGGCGACGAGCCGGTCGGCCGGCAGCAGCTCGGTCAGAATCCCGTATTTGGCGGGCGAGTAGGCGGCCGCGCCGAAGCCGACGATGCCGTACGCGAGCAGCGGATGCGCACCGAACAGCATGATGAGGCAGCCGACCACCTTGATCGAATTGGTGATGAACATCACGCGGCCCTTCGGACGGGAATCGGCGAACGCGCCGACGTACGCCGCGAGCACCACATAGGACAACACGAAGAACAGCTTGAGCAGCGGTGTCATCCAGTTCGGGGCGTGGAGGTCTTTCAGCAGGGCGATGGCGGCGATGAGAAGCGCATTGTCGGCCAACGACGAGAAAAACTGCGCGGCCATGATGGTGTAAAAACCTTTTTTCATCTGATGCGATGCTTTCGTCGCTGCGGCTTGGCCGCGTAGGCCGCCAGGTATGCGATCGGCTTATTCCGTTCGAAATGGGTTGTGCGCACGGCTTTATAACACGAAAATACGGCAGTTCGGACTAGCAAGATTCCCCGATCGTTCCGCAAATTGTCGGCTTCGGTGCTCAAAAGGCGCGGTAAGCTGATGATTCGCAAGCGTCTTTACGTAAATTTCCCATGCCGCGCCCGATCTCCGCCACCATCCACACTGCCGCTCTCGCGAACAATCTCTCCGTCGTCCGCCGCTATGCCGGCCCGTCCAAAGTCTGGGCGGTCGTCAAGGCCAACGCGTACGGCCACGGGCTCGCGCGCGTGTTCCCGGGCCTGCGCGGCACAGACGGCTTCGGGCTGCTCGATCTCGACGAAGCCGTGAAGCTGCGCGAGCTCGGCTGGGCGGGCCCGATCCTGCTGCTCGAGGGCTTCTTCCGCTCGACAGACATCGACGTGATCGACCGCTACAGCCTGACGACCACCGTGCACAACGACGAGCAGATGCGGATGCTGGAAACCGCGCGGCTGTCGAAGCCCGTCAACGTGCAGTTGAAGATGAACAGCGGCATGAACCGGCTCGGCTACGCGCCGGAGAAATACCGCGCCGCATGGGAGCGCGCCCGCGCGTGTCCGAGCATCGGACAGATCACGTTGATGACCCATTTTTCGGATGCCGACAACGAGCGCGGCGTCGCCGAGCAGCTCGCGACTTTCGAGCGCGGCGCGGCGAACATCGCAGGCGCGCGCTGCCTCGCGAATTCGGCGGCCGTGCTCTGGCATCCGGACACGCATTTCGACTGGGTGCGGCCCGGGATCGTGCTGTACGGCGCGTCGCCGTCGGGGCTGTCGTCCGATATCGCGGATACCGGCCTGAAGCCGGCGATGACGCTGTCGTCCGAGCTGATCGCGGTGCAATCGATCGGCAAGGGGCAGGCGATCGGCTACGGCTCGACGTTCTCCGCGCCCGCGCCGATGCGGATCGGCGTCGTCGCATGCGGGTACGCGGACGGCTATCCGCGCGTCGCGCCCGAAGGCACGCCGGTGATCGTCGACGGCATCCGCACGCGCATTGTCGGGCGCGTCTCGATGGACATGATCACGGTCGACCTGACCCCGTGTCCGCAGGCCGGCGTCGGGGCGCGCGTCGAGCTGTGGGGCAATGCGCTATCGATCGACGACGTCGCCCGCCATTGCGGGACGATCGGCTACGAGCTCATGTGCGCAGTCGCGGCCCGCGTGCCGGTGCGGGCGGAATAAGGGCGCGCGCGTGGCAAAACAGAAAACCGTCTATGTCTGCAGCGAGTGCGGCGGACAAACCCCGAAGTGGCAGGGGCAGTGCCCGTCGTGCCAGGCCTGGAATACGCTCGTCGAATCGGTCGCCGAATCGCCGAGCGCCCATCGCTTCCAGTCGCTCGCGAAACGTGCGCCCGTCCAGCGCCTCGTCGACATCGAAGCGGCCGACGTGCCGCGCTTCTCGACCGGGATCGGCGAATTCGATCGCGTGCTCGGCGGCGGCCTCGTCGCGGGCGGCGTCGTGCTGATCGGCGGCGATCCGGGCATCGGCAAGTCGACGCTGCTGCTGCAGTCGCTCGCGGACATCGCGAGCGAGCGGCGCGCGCTCTATATCAGCGGCGAGGAGTCGGCCGCGCAGATCGCGTTGCGCGCGCAACGGCTCGCGCTGCTCGAAGGTGCCGCGCCGGCCGCCGAGCTGAAGCTGCTGGCCGAGATCCAGCTCGAGAAGATCCAGGCCGCGATCGACGCGGAGCGGCCCGACGTCGCGGTGATCGACTCGATCCAGACCGTCTACTCGGAGGCGCTGACCTCCGCACCGGGCTCGGTCGCGCAGGTGCGCGAGTGCGCGGCGCAGCTCACGCGCATCGCGAAACAGTCGGGTACCGCGATCATCATGGTCGGCCACGTGACGAAGGAGGGCAACCTCGCGGGCCCGCGCGTGCTCGAGCACATCGTCGACACGGTGCTGTACTTCGAAGGCGATACGCACTCGTCGTTCCGGCTCGTGCGCGCGTTCAAGAACCGCTTCGGCGCGGTCAACGAACTCGGCGTGTTCGCCATGACCGAGCGCGGGCTGCGCGGCGTCGCGAACCCGTCGGCGCTGTTCCTGTCGCAGCACGAGCAGGTCGTGCCCGGCTCGTGCGTGCTCGTCACGCAGGAGGGCACGCGCCCGCTGCTCGTCGAAATCCAGGCGCTCGTCGACACTGCGCACGTGCCGAATCCGCGCCGGCTCGCGGTTGGCCTCGAACAGAACCGGCTCGCGATGCTGCTCGCCGTGCTGCACCGGCATGCGGGCATCGCGTGCTTCGATCAGGACGTGTTCCTGAACGCGGTGGGCGGCGTGAAGATCGCCGAGCCCGCGGCCGATCTCGCGGTGCTGCTCGCGATTCACTCGTCGATGCGCAACAAGGCGTTGCCGAAGGGGCTGATCGTGTTCGGCGAAGTCGGCCTGGCCGGCGAGATCCGCCCGTCGCCGCGCGGGCAGGAGCGCTTGCGCGAGGCCGCGAAGCTCGGCTTCACGACCGCGCTGATTCCGAAGGCGAACGCGCCCAAGCAGGCGATCGAGGGGCTGAACGTGATGGCGGTCGAGCGGCTCGAGCAGGCGATCGACCGCGTGCGCGGCC
This sequence comes from Burkholderia sp. HMSC10F09, assembly GCF_001806955.1. NCBI lineage: Bacteria > Pseudomonadati > Pseudomonadota > Betaproteobacteria > Burkholderiales > Burkholderiaceae > Burkholderia > Burkholderia sp. HMSC10F09. Next base: position 441 of record NZ_KV786752.1, on the reverse strand, counting down.
TCGAATGACCGCGTAGCCGAGCGGCAGGGCGCGATCTGTCGCGTAATTCGCTGTAAAGAATATGTAGGCCGCGGTAACCTGCCGGACACGACTTTTTCCTATCCTTTGCCGGATTGTCGAACCGTGCAATGCGAAGGGAACCTATGTTGAAACGGTATGGGGATGCGCCCGGCGGACGTCTTTACAACCTGCGCGGCTGCCGCGTATCCGAACCGATTCGCCAGCCCTGGGGCGGCGGATGCCGGATCGTCGAATGGATCGACGACGACGGGCGTCTCGCGCGCCGCGTCGTGTCGGAGGATGTGACCGAAGCGGAAGTCGTCGCGGCGATCCGCCGGCCGACCGAAGGGCGCCGGCATCTGATGGACGACGACGAGCAGCTGCCGCGCGATACGCTGCCGCGGCGCTGAACCGGCGCGGCGCGCCGCCGGCCGGCGGCGC
>NZ_KV786751.1:0-3176 GCF_001806955.1 Burkholderia sp. HMSC10F09 | reverse complement strand
TCGCTCGCGCCGGCCTCGCCGTCGGGCCGGCCGTCGGCCGCAGCGGCACTGCCGTTGCCCTTCGCGCGGCCGTTGCCGGCCTGCTTGGCGTCCTTCGCATCCTTCGCCTCGTCCGGCGCCAGCTTGTTGAACGTCACTTCGCCGCGGCCCTTGTCGTAGTCGACCTCGACGCGATCGCCGGATTTCAGCGCGTCCGCGAGGATTTCCTTCGCGAGCCGCGTCTCGATCGTCTGCCGCACCTGACGCTTCAGTTCGCGCGCGCCGAATTCCGGCTGATAGCCCGCTTCGGTCAGATGCTCGATCAGCGATTCGCCCATCACGAGCTGGATGTCCTGCGCGGCCGCGGTGCGTACGACGCGATCGAGCTGGATCTGCACGATCGAGCGGATGTTCTCCTTCGACAGCGCATGGAACACGATCACTTCGTCGATCCGGTTCAGGAACTCGGGGCGGAAGTGGCCCTTCAGCACCTGCATCAGTTCTTCGCGGATCGCCTTGTCGGTCTTGCGCGCGGCTTCCGGCTGCGTGAGGTTGTCCATGATGATCGCCGCGCCGAGGTTGCTCGTCGCGATGATGATCGTGTTGCTGAAGTCGACGACGCGTCCCTTGCCGTCGGTGAGCCGGCCGTCGTCGAACACCTGCAGCAGCACGTTGTAGACGTCCGGATGCGCCTTCTCGATCTCGTCGAGCAGGATCACGCTGTACGGGCGGCGCCGCACGCGCTCGGTCAGCTGACCGCCTTCGTCGTAGCCGACGTAGCCGGGCGGCGCGCCGATCAGCCGCGCGACCGCGTGCCGCTCCATGTATTCGGACATGTCGATCCGGATGATCGCCTGCTCGTCGCCGAACACGCTTTCGGCGAGCGCCTTCGCGAGCTCGGTCTTGCCGACGCCGGTCGGCCCGAGGAACAGAAACGTCGCGATCGGCCGGTGCGTCTGACCGAGCCCCGCGCGCGACAGGCGCACCGCATCGCTGACCGCGACCACCGCGTCGTTCTGTCCGACCACGCGCTCGCGCAGCTGCTCTTCCATCTTCAGCAGCTTCTGACGCTCTTCCTGCGTGAGTTCGGACACCGGAATGCCGGTCAGGCGCGAGACGACCTCGGCGACCGATTCGACCGTGACCTCGAGCGTCTCGGAGCCGGTCTTGCGCTGCCACGCTTCCATCTTCTCGTCGAGCGCCTTCTGTTTCGCGTTGATCCGTTCTTCGAACTGCTTCGCCTCGTCGAAGCGCTTGCGCGAGGTCGCGTAGTCCTGCTCGCGCTTGAGCTGCGCGATCTGCGCTTCGTCTTCCTGGATGTCGACCGGGCGCGAGGTCGCGCCGATTCGCACGCGCGCGGCCGCCTGATCGATCAGGTCGATCGCCTTGTCGGGCAGAAAGCGCGACGTGATGTAGCGGTCCGCGAATTCGGCGGCGGCGACGAACGCGTCGTCGGAGAACGTGACCTGGTGGTGCGCTTCGAGGCTGTCGCGCAGCCCGCGCAGGATCACGATCGTCTGCTCGACGCTCGGCTCCGGCACGAACACGGGCTGGAAGCGCCGCTCGAGCGCCGCATCCTTCTCGATGTACTTCTGGTATTCGTTCAGCGTCGTCGCGCCGATCAGGCTCAGCTCGCCGCGCGCGAGCGCCGGCTTCAGCACGTTGGCGATGTCGAGCCCGCCTTCGCCGCCGCCTTGCCCCGCGCCGACGATCGTATGCAGCTCGTCGATGAACAGGATCAGTTCGTCCTGCTTCGCGGTAACCTCGTCGATCAGCTGCTTCGCGCGCTCCTCGAACTCGCCGCGATATTTCGCGCCGGCGACCATCGAATTGATGTTGACCTCGACGAGGCGCTTGCCGCGCAGCACTTCCGGCACGTCGCCATTGACGATCCGCTGCGCGAGCCCTTCGACGATCGCCGTCTTGCCGACGCCCGGCTCGCCGATCAGCACGGGGTTGTTCTTCTTGCGGCGCGCGAGCACCTCGATCGCGCTTTCGATTTCCTGCGCGCGGCCGAGCACGGGGTCGAGCTTGCCCTGGCGTGCAAGCGCGGTCAGGTCGCGGCCGAACTTGTCGAGATTCGGCGTGCCGGTCGGCGTGTCGACGCGGCCGTCTTCGGCGCCCTTGCCGACGACCTTCACGACCTTCTGGCGCAGCGCCTCGGGCGTCACGCCGTATTTCTTCAGCAGCGTGCCGGCGATGCTGTCCGGCACCGATGCGAGCCCGATCAGCAGATGCTCGGGCCCGATGTACGAATGGCCGAGATCGCGCGACGCCTGGAACGCGTACTGCACGGCCTTTTTCACGCGCGGCGAGATCGACAGCTTCTCGAGCGACTGGTCCGGATCGGCGTTGCCGGTGTGCGCATGTTCGTCGATGTAGGCCTTGATGTCCTGCGGCGACAGCTTCAGTTCCTTCAGCAGTGCCGCGCATACGTCGGTGTCGGCGAGCGCGTACAGCAGGTGTTCGGTGTCGAGTTCGTTGCGGCGCAGCTCGTGTGCCTTCTCGGCCGCGCGCTGCAGCAGCTCGAGCGTCTGCTCGCTGAACGCGTCGGTCGGATCGACCGATTCGCGCGGGATTTCCGCGGCGAGCGGCGATGCTTCGCCGAGGCCGCCGAACAGCGACGACGGACCGCCGCCGAGCAGCGAGTCGAACGGATTCAGCATGCTCTGATGGCGCATCAGCTGCCGGAAGTGATAGTCGCAGATCGAGATCGTCTTGCGTTCGCCGTCCTGCATCACGGTGGCGCGCGCAACGGCGGGCCGGGCGTGACAGATGTCGCAAAGTGCGGGCATGGTGGTCTGGCTCCTGTCAATGAAAGTGGATCGAAGGGCGACGTCCCGATGCGTGGCGGCAACGGAACGTGCTGACCGCGACACGCGGCGCGGCGCGGCGGCGCGCGCTCGGCGCCCGTACCGTCGCGCAGCGCGCGACGCGGCAGCCGGCGACGGCGTTCGGCACCGCGTACGCGCGCGCTTCGTGGAGCCCGCGGCTCGACTTCGACTGCGTTCAAAATAGCGAATCGCCGCAACCCATCCAAGACACAGTTCCGTGCCGGTCCGTCGGCAAATTGCACCCTCGCATGCGCGCGAACGCGGGCCGCGAGGAGTACAGACGCGCGTGCGCGGCTCCGCACGGGCGGGCGCGGCGCAGGGCGAGGGGAAAGGCGGCGGCAGGTGGCGCGCGCGGCGCGCGCC
>NZ_KV786750.1:249-9653 GCF_001806955.1 Burkholderia sp. HMSC10F09 | reverse complement strand
CGGCGCGCGAGCGCCGGACCCGCGCGAGGCCAAAGCGGAGTGTCCGTGCGGCAAAGGTCCGATCAGATCTGGACCATTTCGAAGTCTTCCTTGCGGGCGCCGCATTCAGGACACGTCCAGTTGATCGGAACGTCTTCCCAGCGCGTGCCCGGGGCAATGCCCTCGTCCGGCAGCCCGGCTTCTTCGTCGTAAATCCAGCCACAAATCAGGCACATCCAGCTCTTGTATTCCATCTTAAGCCGCGTCGGGAAAGTCGGTAAATTCGGGAGCCATGATGGTACCGTGTCGGGGCCGGACTGCCTAGCAATCGCGCTGGAGTGCAGCGACTACGTTGTGCTGCGCTAAAAAATCCGTCGTATCGATCGGATTCCGCCGCATAATGGGCGCACAGTGCGGCCTGCCGGGCAACACGGGGCCCGACGGCCCGTCGCCTGCTGCCGCCGCACCTCCGTCGCTTCCCCGTATTTTTCTTGCCCTTTTTTCCATGTCCAGCAACGCCCCTCCGATCGTCCTCACCTTCGGCCTGTCCGATCCCACCGGCGGCTCCGGCCTCCAAGCCGATCTGATGACCCTGGCGAGCATGGGCTGCCACGGCGTGTCCGTCCTCACCGGCTATACCGTGCGCGACTCGGCTGCCTGCGATGAAGTGACCGGCCTCGATCCCGACGTCGTCGCCGCGCAGGCGCGCATGCTGCTCGAGGACATGCCGGTCGCCGCGTTCAAGATCGGCGCGGCGACGCGCGCGGAAGTCGTCAGCGCGATCGCCGAAGTGGTCGCCGACTACGACGGCGTGCCGCTGGTGCTCGCGCCGGACTTCACGCTCGACGACGAGCACGTGCTCGCCGCCGACGATCTGCGTGAGTCGATCGCCGATCTGCTCGCGCCGCAGACGACGCTGCTCGTCGCCGATCACGCGACGCTGATCGCGCTCGCGCAGCCGGACGGCGATGCGGAAGCGCCGAATCTGGATGCGGCCGTGTCGCATCTGCTGTCGCAGGGCTGCGAATACATCCTGTCGTCGGAAACGGGCTCGCACCGGCTCGTGAACACGCTGTACGGCGAGGAAGGCCAGCTGCGCGAAGACATGTGGGATCGCTCGCCGCACCGGCTGATGGGGATCACCGACACGCTCGGCGCGGCGATCGCGGCGCTGCTCGCGAACGGCCAGGAGCCGCCCGAGGCCGTGCGCGAGGCGCAGGAATATCTGTATCAGGCGGTACGCGACGCGTTCCGGCCCGGGATGGGCGCGCATCTGCCCGACCGCTTCTTCTGGGCGCGCAGCAACGAGGACGCCGATGCGCCGCCGGCCGCCGCGGTCGAACCGCTGCCGCGGACGTCCCATCGGCATTGAGTCGGCGCGCGGCCTTCGGATCGCGCCGATTCGCCCGCCGGCCGTCCCCTTCGCGCCGCGCGCAGATAAAAAAAGACCCGCATCGCTGCGGGTCTTTTTATTTGGCTGGAGCACGCATCGCTGCGCGCTCCGGACTTCATCGACCGAAGTCGATTACATGTCCATGCCCATGCCGCCCATGCCGCCCGGCATGCCGCCCGGCATCGGTGCATCTTCCTTCGGCAGTTCTGCGACGGCTGCGTCCGTCGTCAGCAGCAGGCCGGCAACCGAAGCTGCGTTCTGCAGTGCGGTGCGCGTGACCTTGGTCGGGTCGACGACGCCGGCTTCAACCATGTCGACGTACTCGCCCGTCGCTGCGTTGTAGCCGTAGTTGCCCTTGCCTGCAGCAACGGCCGCCACGACGACGCTCGCTTCTTCGCCACCGTTCGTGACGATCTGACGCAGCGGCTCTTCCATTGCGCGCAGCACGATCTTGATGCCGGCGTTCTGGTCTGCGTTCGCGCCCGTCAGCGATGCGATCGCGGTGCGTGCACGGATCAGCGCAACGCCGCCGCCCGGGACGATGCCTTCTTCAACGGCAGCGCGGGTTGCGTGCAGCGCGTCTTCGACACGTGCCTTCTTTTCCTTCATTTCGACTTCGGTCGCAGCACCGACCTTGATCACTGCCACGCCGCCGGCGAGCTTCGCCACGCGCTCTTGCAGCTTCTCGCGATCGTAGTCCGACGTCGCTTCTTCGATCTGCGTGCGGATCTGCTTGACGCGCGCTTCGATGTTCGCCGCTTCGCCTGCGCCGTCGATGATCGTCGTGTTTTCCTTGCCCACTTCGATGCGCTTCGCCTGGCCCAGTTCTGCCAGCGTTGCCTTCTCGAGCGTCAGGCCGGTTTCTTCCGCGATGACCTGGCCGCCGGTCAGGATCGCGATGTCTTCCAGCATCGCCTTGCGACGATCGCCGAAGCCCGGCGCCTTGACCGCAACGGTCTTCAGGATGCCGCGGATGTTGTTGACGACCAGCGTAGCCAGCGCTTCGCCTTCGACGTCTTCAGCGATGATCAGCAGCGGACGGCCTGCCTTCGCGACTTGTTCGAGCACCGGCAGCAGATCGCGGATGTTCGAGACCTTCTTGTCGTGCAGCAGCACGAACGGGTTCTCGAGGACGGCGACTTGCTTGTCCGGGTTGTTGATGAAGTACGGCGACAGGTAGCCGCGGTCGAACTGCATGCCTTCGACGACGTCGAGCTCGTCGGCGAGCGACTTGCCGTCTTCGACGGTGATCACGCCTTCCTTGCCGACCTTGTCCATCGCTTCAGCGATGCGATCGCCGATCGACGAATCGCTGTTCGCCGAGATCGCGCCGACTTGCGCGATTTCCTTGTTCGTCGTGCACGGCTTGCTGATCTTCTTCAGCTCTTCGACGGCAGCTGCAACGGCCTTGTCGATACCGCGCTTCAGGTCCATCGGGTTCATGCCCGATGCGACGTACTTCATGCCTTCGCGGACGATCGATTGCGCGAGGACGGTTGCCGTCGTCGTGCCGTCGCCTGCGTTGTCGCTGGTCTTGGAAGCAACTTCCTTGACCATTTGCGCGCCCATGTTCTGGAGCTTGTCCTTCAGCTCGATTTCCTTCGCGACCGACACACCGTCCTTCGTGACCGTCGGGCCGCCGAAGCTGCGCTCGAGCACGACGTTGCGGCCCTTCGGACCGAGCGTGACCTTCACTGCGTTGGCGAGAATGTTCACGCCTTCGACCATCTTCGCACGGGCCGAATCGCCGAATACGACGTCTTTAGCTGCCATCTTCTAACTCCTTGAATTCTTGGGAATATGTACCGTTGTGGACGCTTACTTCGCGTTGACCACGGCCATGATGTCTTCTTCGCGCATGACCAGCAGCTCCTGGCCGTCGACCTTGACGGTCTGGCCCGCGTACTTGCCGAACAGCACGCGATCGCCGACCTTCACGTCGAGTGCGATCGGGGCGCCCTTGTCGTCGCGCTTGCCCGGGCCGACGGCCAGGACTTCGCCTTGATCCGGCTTCTCAGCAGCTGCGTCGGGGATCACGATGCCCGAGGCAGTCTTGGTTTCCTGATCCAGGCGCTTGACGATCACGCGATCGTGCAAAGGACGAAGGTTCATATTCACTCCTCTCTTGACTGAGATTGAAGAACGCTTAGGGAACCTGCCCGGCCAGAGGCCCGGCAGAGAATTGTTAGCACTCTCGTGCAGCGAGTGCTAATTATATGGACGGGTTTTGACAAATTCAAGAAGAGATACCGGGGCTTTTTTTGCGCCGCGCGGGGCGCGCGGGAAGGCAGGAAAATGCAGAAAAATCCTTTTGAAACAACGGGATGGAGATTCGATGCGAAACCGGCGGCCGCCCGTGTTAGGGGATTCCCCGATCATCGTTCCCCGATTGGACAGCAGGACCGCGGCGAGTTCCGCACTATTTCGCGTACGTTGAAAAAAGTGCGTCGGCCCTGCCGGCGGGACGCGACCGGCTGGCGTCGGCGTCACGCTTCCGGGCAGCCCTCGAGCGGCCGGAACGTCCGGCCGTCGGTCTCGACCGTCGCGCCCAGCAGCCGCGCGAGGCCTTTCGCGCCGTCGCGCATCACGACATCGTGATTCCATGTGAACAGCGGCCGCGCGATCGGTTCCAGCCACTTCATCCAGCGCGCGTGCGTGCGGATGTGCCAGTCGTAGCGGACGACCGTGCGCGCGCCGTCGGCGACGAACGACCAGCGGCCGTCGCCTTCGATCGCACCGCTCGCGCGGCCTTCCAGCACGTGCGGCGGCTCGACGCGCCGCACGCGCATGTCGAACGTCAGCCGGTACGGCAGCGCGCCTTTCCATGTATAGCGGTGCAGCGCCCCGACGCCGCGCGCGTCGCCGGCCTCCAGTTCCGCGGTCCGCACGGCGCCCTTCCACCAGTCGGGCCAGCGGTCGACCTGGTAGATCGCATCCCAGACGGCCATCAGCGGCGCGTCCACGTGCCACGTCGTCGAAAACCGGTATTCCGCCATGCAGCCTCCGGCGCGCCGTCGCGCAGCGTCGAATCAGGATCAGGGCGCGAAAAAACGCTCGGGGAACGCGACGTCGAGCTCGATGTCGTCGAGCGTCACCGTTTCGAGCGGCTCGCCGTCGTCGTCCGCGAAGCTGACGACCTTGCGCGGAAATCCGTCCTCGGTATCCAGCCACAATCGGTAGCGATGGACGCCGTCCACCGCCTGCGCCGGCGCGCCCGTCACCGATACGCGCAACGTCGTGCGGCCGCCGACCGCCTCCTCGCCTTCGCTCACCGTCGCCCCGCCCTGCTGCAGCGCGTGCACGTTGCGCAGCAGCTGGCCGACGTCCGACCGGTCGACGCGATGGCCGCTACGGTCGCGCACCATCGGATTGTCGGGCGACAGCGTCAGCGCCGGCGGCATATGCACGCCGAACGGACGCAGCCGAACCTTGCCGTCGTCAGGATCGTACGCGAGCACCGCGCCGTGGTGCGGCGACACGAAGTCCATCCGGACGAAGCCCGGTTTCAGATAGGCATAGCGGATTTCGGTGTGCTCGCCGCTTCTCGCGGTCGAACGGATCGTCGCGCGGTACGAGTGCACGTGGTCGAACTGCGACTGCGCAACGGTCACGGGATCGGCTGTCATGCTCGCTCCTATCAGGCTCGCGGCCAGCAACGCGGCGATCACGGCGCCGCCTCGACGTCCAGGACGCCTTCCATGCCGCGCGCGCGATGGCTGCCGAACAACGGCAACCGGTGCGTGCAATAGTAGGCAAAGCGGCCCGGTTGCGTCGGCGTGAAGCGGAAGGTGCGCGGCGTCGTGGCGAGTTCGGTGCGCACGTCGATGCCGGCCTGCGGCGCATCGATCCGGAAACTGTGCGGCACGATCCCCGGCTCCGCCGACACCGTCAGCTCGACGGGCGCCCGCGCCGTCACGATCACGTGGCTCGGCCGGAAGAAATAACTGCCGCCGACGATCGTCACGCGCTGTACGCCGTCCGGATCGACCGGCACGCGCACCGGGGCATCGTCGTCCGCGTAGGCAAATCCGGTGCCTGCTGCGAGCACAACCAGCCCTGCCCATACCGCCGCCATCGCTTTCATCGTTCGCTCCGTGCGGACGCGCGTCAGCCGCTCCACGCGCCGACCGGTCCGCCGAGTGCGCCGCACGCCTCGATCGCGAGTTCGCGAACGCGCCGTTCGTCGCCACCGCCCGACAGCGCATAACCCATGCCGCGATCCGACCAGAAATACGTGTAGCGCCCGTCGGCCGACAACGGCTGCGGCGCCACGCGTCGCGCGTCGTAGGCGGTCATGTAGAGCGTCACGCGGTCGCCGTCCGCGCGCTGGTACATCAGTTGTGCGGCCGGCCCTGCGTCGCCGGGCAGCAGACGGCCGCCGAGCAGCGCGTAACCGTATTCGCCGAGCGACGGCGCACGCACCGGCCGCCCGAGCCGCGCGGACAGCCACGCGGCCAGACGGTCCGGGTCGCGCGCATCGACTTCCACCGGATGGTCGCGGTCTGCCGCATAGACAGCGTACGCCGCATCGGCGCGCGTAGCGAATTCCGGAGCGGTACGCAGTGCGGTCCAGCCCGCGTGCAGCGCGATGCCGATCAGCAGCCCTGCCGCGAGCCCCGCGAGCGCGTAGGCGAATCGGGGCCGGCGCCATGCGCGGCGCTGCACGAACAGCGCCGACGTGGCGGGCGGCAGCGGAAACAACGCGTGCAGGGCATCGCGCTGGGCGCGGTAATGCGCGAACCGGTCCGCTTCGCGCGGATCCGACTGCAGACGTTCGAGTACCTCGCGGCGTTCGTGCGCGGACAGCTCGCCGTCGAGCAGCGCCGACAACAGCTGCGCCGACGCTTCGTCGTCCCGATCGTCCGAAGGTGTACGCGACTCGTCCATCATGTCTTCCCGATCACCCGTAACGCGGCCGTGCCATGCGTGGCCGGTTCGCCGGACAGCAGCGCCCGCATCTGCTCTCTCGCGCGCGACAGCCGCGACATCACCGTGCCGACCGGCACGCCGAGCACCTGCGCGGCATCGCGGTAGCTCAGCTCTTCGAGCGCGACCAGCAGCAGCACCTCGCGCTGCTCGACGGGCAGCCGGTACAGCGCGCGCTGCACGTCGCGCAGCATCAGGCCGCCCACGTCGCCGGGCGGTGCGGCGAGCGTCTGCCATGGCGCCGTCGCGTCGTCGACGGCCACTTCATGCCGCGCGCGCACCTGATCGATGAAGCGGTGACGCAGCAGCGTCAGCAGCCACGCGCGCAGATTGCCGGCATCGCGCGGCGGCCGGTTCAGCGCGCGCTCGAGCGTATCCTGCACGAGATCGTCCGCCCAGGCCCGATCACCCGTCAGCGCGCGTGCATACCGCGTCAGATGCGGCAGCCACACCAGCAGGTCCGATTCGTAGCTCATGCGACGATCCCGCGCGCGGCACGGCCGTCAGGGATGCGCGACGTGCCAGACGCCGCCGACGCCGTCGCCGCCCGCATCGCCGGCCTTGCGATCCATCTTCCAGCGATACAGCGGACGACCGTTGTACGCCCATTGCATCTTGCCGTCGTCGCGCGCGACGACGCTCAGTGCGCCCGACGGCTTGTCGTACGCATCGGCGAGCGCCGGCGGCCAGTTGGCCGCGCACGTGCCCGTGCACGCGCTCTTGCCCGGTGCGTCGCGGTCGAACACGTAGAGCGTCATGTGCTCGTCGTCGACCAGCTTCCCGTCGCCGACCTGCGGCGGTTCCGCGGCCGCCGGCCGCGCGATCGCAGCCGTCAGCGCGACGGCGAACAACATCGTTTTCATTCCCGTTCTCCTTGGCGTCGCGATGCGACATCGCATGCGTTCACGGGGCGCCGACTGCATCGCGATCATGATGCGCCGCGCGAGCGAGTCGCGTCCCGGTACGTAAACGAACGGGCCTGGCAGGTTATTCCATGCGGTCTTGCAATCTTCCATCGCGCAATCTCGCGATCGTGCCGATGCTCGATGTGACTGCGATGGGTCGGCGCACGAATGCGCGACACCAAACAAAACGCGGCATGACGTTACCGTCATGCCGCGCCCTACGACCGGATGCGCAGCGGACAATGCCGCCGCGCGTACTGCTCCGGCGTTACTTCGACAGCGCGCCGCTCAGCGACTGGATCAGCGACGACACCGGTGCCAGCGGATTGTTCGCCACGCTCGTGCCGTTCGAGTGCGTCGAGACCGACAGGCCCGGCGCCGCGCCGAGCGTCGTGCCGACCGCGTTGACGACCGTGGCGGCCGCGTTACCGCCGGCCGTCAGCAGTCCACCGACTGCACCGGTCGTGCTGCCTGCCGCACTCGCGCCCGAGCCGAGCACGCTGCCGCCGGCAGCGGCACCGGAGCCGAGCAGGCTGCCGCCCGCCGCCGCGCCCGAACCGGCCACGCCCGACAGTGCGCTGCCCGCCTGGCCGATCGCCGACGAACCGCTCGCGGCTGCACCGGTCAGCGTGCCCACCGTCTGCGACAGCGATGCGCCGGCGTTGCCGAGCACGCCCGTCACCGAACCGAGCGCACCGGTCACTGCACCGCCCGCGTTGCCGCCGCCCGTCAGGCCGCTCACGAGATTCGTGATCGGCGCGATCGGGCTGTTGCCGCCGCCTGCTGCGCCGGACAGCGTCCCGACGACCTGGTTGACGACGCCCTGCACCGGAGCGAGCGGACCTGCGCCGCCGCCGAGGTTGCCCAGTGCGCCCGTTACCGAGCTCACTGCGCCGCCGAGCGCGCCCGTGGCCGAGCTCAGCGCGCCGCTGAGCGCGCCGGTCGGGTTGGCATTGCCGAGCGTGCCGACGACCTGCGTGACGACGCCCTGCACCGGCGCGAGCGGGTTCGTGCCGCCCAGATTGCCGAGTGCGCCCGTCACCGAGCCCAGTGCACCGGTCACTGCGCCGGCCGGGTTGCCGCCGCCCGTCAGACCGCTCACGAGATTCGTGATCGGCGTGATCGGGCTGCCGCCGCCCGCCGCACCGGACAACGTGCCGACGACCTGATTGACGACACCCTGCACTGGCGCGAGCGGACCCGCGCCGCCGCCGAGGTTACCCAGCGTGCCGGTGAGCGTGTTCACCGCATTGCCGAGCACTGCAGCCGGATCGCTGCCGCCGAGCGTGCCGGCGAGCTGCGTCACCGCGCCCTGCACCGGGGCGAGCGGACCGGAACCGCCACTCAGGTCGCCGAGGCCGGCCGTGATCGTGTTCACGGCGTTGCTCAGCGCGCCGGTCGGGTTGCCGCTGCCGAGCGTGCTCGTAACAGCGCCGACGGCGCCTTGGGCCGTGTTGACGACGCCGGTCAGTGCGCCGGTCGGGTTTGTGCCGCCGAGTGCGCCGGTGACCGAGTTCACCGCGCCCTGTGCCGTGGTCACGACACCGTTCAGCGCGCCGGTCGGGTTGTTGCCGCCCAGTGCGCCGGTCAGCGTGCCGATCACGCCGTTCAGTGCACCCGTCGGGTTGCTGCCGCCCAGTGCGCCCGTCACGGAGTTCACCGCGCCCTGCGCCGTGGTGACGACACCGTTCAGGGCGCCCGTCGGATTGTTGCCGCCCAGTGCGCCGGTCACCGTGCCGATCACGCCGTTCAGTGCACCCGTCGGGTTGCTGCCGCCCAGTGCGCCCGTGACCGAGTTCACCGCACCTTGCGCCGTGGTCACGACACCGTTCAGGGCGCCGGTCGGGTTCGTGCCGCCCAGCGCGCCGGTCACGGAGTTCACCGCACCCTGTGCCGTCGTCACGACGCCGTTCAGCGCGCCAGTCGGGTTCGTGCCGCCAAGTGCTGCCGTGATCGAATTCACCGCGCCTTGTGCCGTCGTGACGACGCCGTTCAGTACGCCCGTCGGATTGGCTCCGCCCAGCGCGCCCGTCACCTTGTCGACCACACCACTCAGCGCTCCGCCCGGATTCGTGCCGCCGAGCGCCCCCGTGACCGAATTCACTGCGCCTTGTGCCGTCGTGACGACACCGTTCAGTGCGCCAGCCGGATTGGCTCCGCCGAGCGCGCCCGTCACCTTATCGACCACACCGCTCAGCGCA
>NZ_KV786750.1:0-229 GCF_001806955.1 Burkholderia sp. HMSC10F09 | reverse complement strand
ATTGCCGCCGAGCGCGCCGGTGACCGTGCTGACCACGCCGTTCAACGCACCCGTCGGGTTGCCGCCGCCCAGTGCCCCGGTCACCTTATCGACCACACCGCTCAGCGCACCACCAGGATTCGTGCCGCCCAGTGCGCCCGTGACGGAATTCACCGCGCCTTGCGCCGTGGTCACGACACCGTTCAATGCGCCAGTCGGACCATTGCCGCCGAGCGCGCCGGTGACCGTG
>NZ_KV786749.1:0-916 GCF_001806955.1 Burkholderia sp. HMSC10F09 | reverse complement strand
TGTGTGATTCATAGACATCGTTTCAACTAAAATGAAGCGATGGACAGAGAGATCGCCGCGAGATTACGGTGGGTGCGCATGTATCACGAGACCGGCAACGCCGGTCTCGTGTGTGCGAGGTGTGGCATCTCCCGACCGACGCTTCGCAAATGGCTGCGTCGATATCAGGAGGCCGGTGAGGCCGGCCTCCAGTCCCAAAGTCGTCGTCCACTCCGCAGCCCAAACCGAAAGGTTTCCGACACCGATCGGGCAACGATCCTTCGATTGCGTACCGAGCACAAAGGCGCGCGGCGAATCCAGAATGAACTGCGACTGCACGAGCAACGGGAGCTGTCCCTCGCGACCATTCACAAGATCTTGAGCGAGGCGGGTGTAAGGCCGTTGATTCGATCCAGGCGACCGGCACAGCCGAAACGCTATAGCAGGCCAGTGCCGGGAGACCGCGTCCAGATGGACACGATGAAGATCGCGCGAGGTGTGTATCAGTACACGGCGATCGACGACTGCTCGCGGTTCCGGATTTTGGCGGTCTATCCACGCAGAAATGCCCGAAATACGCTGCTCTTTCTTGATCGTGTCATCGAGGAAATGCCATTCCCGATCCAACGTATCCAGACCGACCGAGGCGGCGAGTTCTTCGCCGAATCGGTACAACGGCGCTTGATGAGCGAGTGCATCAAGTTCCGGCCGATTCCGCCGCGTTCGCCACACCTCAATGGCAAAGTCGAGCGTTCACAGCTCACCGATTTAAACGAATTCTGGATGCATCATCAGTCGACAGCGGATGCGATTGGCGACCAAATTGAGGAGTGGCAGTTCGACTACAACTGGCGGCGGCCGCACGGCTCGCTTGGTGGCAAGACGCCCGTCGATCGTATCGCGGAGCTGACCGAAATCACACCTCTCGCAGAGGAGG
>NZ_KV786748.1:0-1483 GCF_001806955.1 Burkholderia sp. HMSC10F09 | reverse complement strand
GCCCGAAGGCGGCGGCGGGCCGAATTATCCGAACATGTGACGCACCGATCAACGCCGCGCGACGCGGCGTTTTTTTCGTGCAAAAAGAAACGGGGCGCGGCTCATTGCCGTGCCCCGTTTCCTTCTGCGTCGATGCGCTCAGCGACGGCGCGTGTGCCGCATCACGTCGCGCTGCCGGCGATTTTCGGCGTCTGCGTCTCGACGTCGCCGCACTGTGCACGGTGGCGCAGCGCATGATCGATCAGCACCAGCGCGAGCATCGACTCGGCGATCGGTGTCGCGCGGATGCCCACGCACGGATCGTGGCGGCCGAACGTTTCGACCGTCGCCGGCTGTCCGTCCTTCGTGATCGAGCGGCGCGGCGTACGGATGCTCGACGTCGGCTTGATCGCGATCGACACCGTGATGTCCTGCCCCGTCGAAATCCCGCCGAGCACGCCGCCCGCGTGATTGCCGACGAAACCGGCCGGCGTCAGCTCGTCGCCGTGCACCGAACCGCGCTGCGCGACGCTGTCGAAGCCCGCGCCGATCTCGACGCCCTTCACCGCGTTGATGCTCATCATCGCCTTCGCGATGTCGGCATCGAGCCGGTCGAACACCGGCTCGCCCCACCCGACCGGCACGCCGGACGCGACGACGTCGATGCGCGCGCCGATCGAATCGCCGTCCTTGCGCAGCGCATCCATGTATGCCTCGAGTTCCGGGACGATCGCCGCATTCGGCGCGAAGAACGGATTCTCGCGCACGTGCGACCAGCCGACGAACGGCACGTCGATCTCGCCCAGCGCGCTCATGTAGCCGCGCACCTCGACGCCGAAGCGCTCCCGCAGCCACTTTTTCGCGACCGCGCCTGCGCCGACGATCGGTGCGGTCAGGCGCGCGGACGAGCGGCCGCCGCCGCGATAGTCGCGCACGCCGTATTTCTGCCAGTACGTGTAGTCCGCATGGCCGGGCCGGAACGTCTCGACGATGTTGCCGTAGTCCTTGCTGCGCTGGTCGGTGTTGCGGATCAGCAGCGCGATCGGCGTGCCGGTCGTCACGCCTTCGAACACGCCGGACAGGATCTCGACCTCGTCGGCCTCCTGCCGCTGCGTGACGTGCCGCGACGTGCCCGGCTTGCGGCGGTCGAGCTCGGCCTGGATGTCCGCCTCGGTGAGCCCCATGCCCGGCGGGCAGCCGTCGATCACGCAGCCGATCGCGGGGCCGTGCGACTCGCCGAAGGTCGTGACAGTGAAAAGCGTGCCGAGGGTATTGCCGGACATGGTGGAACCGCCCAAAGAAAATGCGCAAACCCGAACGCGGCCTGTCGTCCAACAGGCACGCCGCCGGTTCGCCGATCGAAAAATAGGTAAACCGACATTATGCCAGCCGTGCCGGCTGTCCGGGCCGCGCGATGCGATCGCGCGCCGGCGCGCAGCGCCGACGCGCCGTTATTTGCGCGCGCCGCGCAGTTCGGCCACGGCGGCCTGCAGCGCGGCCGGCG
>NZ_KV786747.1:0-8317 GCF_001806955.1 Burkholderia sp. HMSC10F09 | reverse complement strand
CGTGGCGCCGGCACGCCGGCCGCGCGCGCGAGCCGCAGGCTGCCGACGCGCGCCGCGCGTCATACCGGCTTGCGTTTCGCTTCGAGCGTTTCCCAGCGTTCGAGCGCCGCGAGCAGTTCGTCGTCGATCGCCGCGAACCGCTCGGTGAGGCGCGCGCCTTCCTGCGGGTCCTTCGCGAAGATCGAACCGTCCTCGAGCTGCGCGCCGATCGTCTTTTGCTCGGCCTCGAGTGCGGCGATCTTCTCCGGCAGCGCATCGAGTTCGCGCTGCTCGTTGAACGACAGCTTCACCGTGCGCTGTGCGTTGCGGCCCGCCGCGCTTTTCGCCGGCTCGTCCTTGACCGGCGCCGCTTCCTTGACCGCGCGCTTCGCGGCTTCCTGCTGCGCGAGCTGCCCGGCGCGCTCGCTCTGGATCTGCCAGTCGGTGAAGCCGCCGACGTACTCGCGCCACTTGCCGTCGCCTTCGGATGCGATCACCGACGTCACGACGTTGTCGAGAAACGCGCGATCGTGGCTGACGAGCAGCACGGTGCCGTCGTAATCCGTCAGCAGTTCTTCGAGCAGTTCGAGCGTCGGGATGTCGAGGTCGTTGGTCGGTTCGTCGAGCACCAGCACGTTGGCCGGACGCGCGAACAGGCGCGCGAGCAGCAGGCGGTTGCGCTCGCCGCCCGACAGCGACTTGACCGGCGAACGCGCGCGCTCCGGCGCGAACAGGAAGTCGCCGAGATAGCTCATCACGTGCTTGCGCACGCCGCCGATCTCGACCCACTCGCTGCCGGGGCTGATCGTATCCGCGAGGCTCTTTTCCTGATCGAGCTGCGCGCGCATCTGGTCGAAATACGCGACCTGCAGGTTCGTGCCCGTGCGCACCGTGCCTTCGTCCGGCTTCAGTTCGCCGAGGATCAGCTTGAGCAGCGTGGTTTTCCCCGCACCGTTGGGGCCGACGAAGCCGATCTTGTCGCCGCGCATCACCGTTGCCGTGAAGCGGTCGACGATCGTGCGGCCGCCGTAGCGCTTCGTCACGTCGGTCAGTTCCGCGACGATCTTGCCGGACTTCTCGCCCTGCGCGACGTCGAGCTTCACGTTGCCCTGCGCGTTGCGGCGCTCCGCACGCTCGCGGCGCATCTGCTCGAGCCGCGCGATGCGGCCGACGCTGCGCGTGCGACGCGCCTCGACGCCCTTGCGGATCCACACTTCTTCCTGCGCGAGCAGCTTGTCGAATTTCTCGTTCTCGACGCGCTCCACTTCGAGCTGCTGCGCCTTGCGCGTCTGGTACGCGGAGAAATTGCCCGGATACGACAGCAAGCGGCCGCGATCGAGTTCGACGATGCGCGTTGCGACGCGATCGAGGAACGCGCGATCGTGCGTAATGAACAGCAGGCCCGCGCGCTGCGCGACGAGCAGTTCTTCGAGCCAACGGATACCGTCGAAGTCGAGGTGGTTCGTCGGTTCGTCGAGCAGCAGCACGTCCGGCTGCAGCACCAGCGCACGCGCGAGCGCGACGCGCTTCTGCATGCCGCCCGACAGCGCGTCGACGCGCGCGTCGCCGTCCTGCAGCCCGATCTGCGCGAGCGTCATCGACACGCGCGTGCGCCAGTTCCACGCGTCGTGCGCATCGAGCGACGACTGCAGCGCGTTCATCCGCGCGAGCAGCGCATCGTGCTCGGCGCCTTCCGGCGTCTCGGCGAGGCGATGCGCGATCGCGTCGTATTCGTCGAGCAGTTCGCGCGTGTGCGTGAGCCCCGACGCGACCGCGTCGAACACCGTCGCACCGGGCTCGAACTCGGGCTCCTGCGGCACGTAGACCGTCACGAGTTCCTGCTGCCGCGTGACGAGGCCGTCGTCGGGCTTCGCGAGCCCCGCGACGATCTTCAGCAGCGACGATTTGCCCGCGCCGTTGCGGCCGATCAGACCGACGCGCTCGCCGGCTTCCAGCGAGAAATCCGCGTGATCGAGCAACGCGACGTGACCGAACGCGAGTTGCGCGCCGGTAATGGAATAAAGCGACATGGGGAAACGGCGAAGAGAAATCGGAAGCGCCCATTGTACCGGTGGCGCGCGTCGCCGACCGTATGGCCGGATGGACGAGTGCCGCGGCGGAGCACGCCGCGGCGAAGCGGCGCGCATCGCGCGCGCCGCGCAATGGCGGTTACTTCACGTTGACGGTGATCGTCGAGCTCAATTCGGGACCGTACGACCTGTGTGCGCCGTCGCCGAGCTGGAGTGTGAGCGTGTGCTGGCCGGGCGGCAGCGTGACGTCGGTTTCGGTCTGCGCCTTGCCGAAATGCAGCGAATGTTCGGTGGCGGGGATCACGTCGCCCTTCGGCACCGGCTTGCCGTCGATCAGCAGATGGTGATGGCCGGTGTCCGGCGTCATGTCGCCGGCCGGCTTCAGCGCCATTCCTTCGAGGCCGAACTTGACGTGCACGGGGTTCGACACCGTCGCGCCGTCCTTCGGCTCGACGAAGAACACGCGCGCTTCGGCGCGCGCGAGCGTCGATACGGCGAATGCCGCGACGCATACCGCACCCGCGATCCACTTTTTGTTGAGCATCGTTGACTCCTTTCAGATTGACAGGCTCACGAAGCATACACTGCGCGGCGATCGCTGGCGACGAGGCGCGCTGTTCGCGATGCGTACGTTTAACACGACGTTGGCGCAGAGATCGGCGAAATTCCGGTACCATTGCGCCTTTCGTCCGGCGGCCGCGCCGCGGACGGCATCACACGGACTTTCATCTTTCGAGCGCGTTATGAGCGAAGTAACCGAATACCAGAGCTGGGTCTGCCTGATTTGCGGGTGGGTCTACAACGAAGCGGAAGGGCTGCCGGACGAGGGCATCGCGCCCGGCACGCGTTTCGCGGACATTCCCGCCGACTGGCGCTGCCCGCTGTGCGACGTGGGCAAGGAAGATTTCGTCGTCGTCGACTTCTGATCTTCCGATCTTCTGATTGCGACGGCCGCTTGACCCGCGCATCGGCGCGCATTCCGTCCGCCGATGCGTCGCGCGTTTGCTATACTCTGCGCGCTGTCCACACCGCCGTCCGGCTCGCGCGCTCGCGCGATGTCTGCCGGACATGGCTCTCCCCGTAGTTCAATGGATAGAACAAGCGCCTCCTAAGCGCTAGATACAGGTTCGATTCCTGTCGGGGGGACCAGCCGAGCTTCCAAACCCTCCCCGAGACCTTCCTGCTTTAACCCCGAACACACGTCTACCGCCCATCGCTATGTGACGTTGCCCGGAGCAACCCGAAAGTGTTGGCGCTATCCGTCGGTTTCAGCCGATACCGATAACGGCCGGCGGCCGCAAATTGCATCGGCCCGGTTCGAGATCGCAGCTTCGTTGCCCCACGGAGGTGCTCAAACCCGCAGGTCGCAATCCCAGCCTTCCAGGCACAGTCAGTGCTCGCCCGCATCCACCGCGGCGCCGCCTCACCACGACGAGGCAGAAATGACGCGCCACATGACCGCACCTGCCCTGGAAGGAGAACCCCAATGACCGCCCGCACCCCCACCCCCGCCGGCCCATCCGACCCGGCCAACCAAACCCCACCGGCCCACAGCGACGAAGTCAGCACCGACCGCAAAGGCAACGTGCATCAAAAGGGCCACGGCAGCATGGACGAAACGATGATCCCGCAGAAGCCGGAGCCCGACAAAGGCCCCTACGAGCCGCCGCCGGGACACCTCGACAACCCGAAAGACGTCGAGCCGCCCAGCGGCGGCGACCTGTCCGCGTGACGCCAGCCGGTCGCACGCCGCGCTACGCGCCGCCCCACTGCATCGTGAGCCCGCCGTCGATGATCCACGTCTGCCCCGTCACGTAGTCGCCGTCGTCGGACGCGAGAAACAGCGCCACACGCGCGATCTCTTCCGGTTGCCCGGGCCGATGCCACGGAATCACCGACATCGATGCATCGCGCTGCTGCGGGTCGTTGAGGCGATCGCGCGTCATCGGCGTGTCGATCAGGCCCGGCGCGATGTTGTTCACGTTGATCCGGTCCTCGGCTACTTCGCGCGACAAACTGCGCGCAAGCGAGCCGAGCCCCGCCTTCGCCATCCCGTACGGCGCGCTTTCCGGCGTCGGCAGATGCTGCGCGACCGACGAAATGTTCACGATCCGCCCGCCGCCGCCCAAGGCGCGACGCTGCCGGACGAACGCGCGGCAACAGTACAACGGCCCGAGCAGATCGGTCCGCAGCACGGTATCGATCTGCGCATCTTCGAGATCGGCGACGGCCGCGCCCGGCGCACCGACGCCCGCGTTGTTGACCAACACCTCCAGTCCGCCGAGCGTATTCATCGCTTCCGCGAAGAACGCGTCGACCGACCGCGGGTCGCCCACATCGCCCTGGATCGCGCACGCGCGCCGGCCCACTGCCTGAATGCGCCGCACCGTTTCCTGAGCGCCGTCATGGTCCGTGTGGTAGACGATCGCGACGTCCGCGCCTTCCTGCGCGAACAGCGTCGCGATCGCCTGGCCGATTCCGGAGTCCGCGCCCGTGACGAGCGCGCGAATGCCTTGCAGTTTCATGTACCTGTCCCTCCTGGCAAGTCGAGTTGCGGTCAACGCGCCGCGGCACCATCGAGCGCAGCGCGCACCATGCGCGACATCAGCCGGCGCATGCGCCGTTCCTTCCCGCGGCACGCACGATGCTGCGCGACTCGACACTCACGACAGCGATCGAACACCATGAACCCATTCGACGAAGCACGCGAGCAGATGGTGGAACGGCAAATCGCAGCGCGCGGCGTGCGCGATCCGCACGTACTCGACGCGATGCGCACCGTCGCTCGCCATCGGTTCGTTCCCGCGGAACTCGTGGAATTCGCATACAGCGACACGCCGCTTCCGCTTGCCGACGACCAGACGATCTCGCAACCGATCGTCGTCGCACGCATGCTGGAAGCCGCGACGCTCTCGCCGACCGATCGCGTGCTCGATGTCGGCACCGGTTCCGGATATGCGGCGGCGGTCGCATCGCGCATCGTCGCGCACGTCGACAGCATCGAGCGGCATGCGTCGCTCGCCGCGTCCGCACAGCGCACGCTCGCGGAGAACGGCTTCGCCAACGTCGATGTCCATCACGCGGACGGCACGCTGGGCTGGCCGGCGCATGCCCCGTTCGATGCGATCGTCGCGGCCGCAGGCGGGCCCGACGTGCCACGCGCATGGCGCGAGCAACTCGCGATCGGCGGGCGCATCGTGATGCCGATCGGCGACGAGCGCGACGCGCAGCGGCTCGTGCGGATCACGCGCACCGGCGCGACGCAGTTCGAGCACGAAGATCTCGGCGCGGTACGCTTCGTGCCGCTGATCGGGGAACAGGGCTGGCCCGAGCAAGATCCCGTCCGCGACGACGACACCGCGCAAGCCGCGCAAGCCGCGCACGACGTACAGCACGACGCGCAGGCCCGATACGTCGCAGCGCCGCCGACACCGCTCGCGCGCACGATCGCACGCACGGCGCGGCCGCTGCCCGAGCCGGAGGATCCGGCGTTCGCGGATGCGTTCGATCATCTCGCCGACAAGCGCATCGTGCTGCTCGGCGAATGCAGTCACGGCACGTCGGAGTTCTATCGGGCGCGCGCAGCAATCACGCGGCGGCTCGTCGAGCGGCACGGCTTCAACATCGTCGCGGTCGAAGCGGACTGGCCGGACGCGGCAATCGTGCATCGTTACGTGATGCTCGACGAGCGGCGCGACGCCGATCCGCCGTTCCAGCGCTTTCCGACATGGATGTGGCGCAACGAGGAATTCGCCGCGTTCGTCGAATGGCTGCGCGCGCACAACGGCCGCACGCGACGCGATGCGCGCTGCGGCTTTCATGGTCTGGACATGTACAGCCTATCCGCGTCGGTCGAGGCCGTGCTCGACTATCTCGATCGCTCGGACCCGAACGCGGCGCGCATCGCGCGCGAGCGCTACGGCTGCCTGACACCGTGGCAGAAGGATCCGCTCGTGTACGGGCGCGCCGCGATGTCATCCGAATTCGAGAATTGCGAGGACGCCGTGATCGCGCAGCTGCAGGACATGCTGCGCGGGCGCATCGCGCGCGCAGGCGACGACGACCTGCATTTCGACGCGACGCAGAACGCGCGGCTCGTCGCCTCGGCCGAGCGCTACTACC
Organism: Burkholderia sp. HMSC10F09; assembly: GCF_001806955.1. Classification (NCBI taxonomy): domain Bacteria; kingdom Pseudomonadati; phylum Pseudomonadota; class Betaproteobacteria; order Burkholderiales; family Burkholderiaceae; genus Burkholderia; species Burkholderia sp. HMSC10F09. The sequence goes on along the minus strand of NZ_KV786747.1, from coordinate 2,186 downwards.
GGACGATGTACCGCAGCGCCGCCCAAAGCTGGAACCTGCGCGACACGCACATGTTCGAGACGCTCGAAAACCTGCTCGCGGCGAAGGGCGACGGCGGCCGCGCGGTGGTGTGGGCGCACAACTCGCATATCGGCAACGCGGCCGCGACCGAAATGGGCGACATCCGAGACGAGCTCAACGTCGGGCAGTTGTGCCGTGAGCGCTTCGGCGACGACGCCGCGCTGATCGGTTTCGGCACGCATGCGGGCACGGTCGCCGCAGCGACCGACTGGGGCGGCCCGCTCGAAGTCATGCGCGTTCTTCCGTCGCGCGACGACAGCTACGAGCATGCGTTTCACGAGTCGGGGCTGCCGCGCTGTTTCGCCGATCTGTCGGCCGACGGCGATCGCGCGCTCGTCGAATCGCTGCTCGAGCCGCGGCTCGAGCGCTTCATCGGCGTGATCTACCGCCCCGATTCGGAGCGGCACAGTCACTACGCCGAAGCGCGGCTGTCCGGGCAGTTCGACGGCTATGTATGGTTCGACAACACGCACGCGATCACGCCGCTGTCGACGCGCGCGACCGAGCGTTCGGTCGATCTGTATCCGTTCGGCGTGTGACGGCGTCGGTAAAACGCGATTGTAGAAAAGCACCGATTCGGCACGGAGAACGCCACTCGCACGCAATCCGTCGCCGCCGCCGTCGCACATGATCTGCCCGGCCCGCACGGAGCCGGGCAGCGGGCTCACGCGTTCGCGCCGCCGTCGATCGTCAGCCCGGTCCCGTTGATCGACCGCCCTTCCGGCCCGACGACGAACGCGACCAGCGCCGCGACGTCGTCCGCCTTGCCGTAGCGCGGAATCGCCATGCGCGCGAGCTGCGCATCGGCGTGCTCGCCGTCGGCCGGGTTCATGTCGGTATCGGTCGAGCCCGGATGCACGATGTTGGCCGTGATCCCGCGCGGGCCGAGATCGCGCGCGAGACCCTGCGTCCAGCCGATCAGCGCGGCCTTGCTTGCCGCATAGAGGCTCATCCCCGCATCGGGCACGCGCGTCGCGAGGCAGCTGCCGGTCGACACGATGCTGCCGCCTTCGCGGAGATGGCGCGCCGCCGCCTGCGACGCGACGATCACCGCGCGCACGTTGACGTTCAGCGTCGCGTCGATGTCGTCGAGCGTGAGCGCGTCGAGCGAGCCCGCGCGGAAGATGCCCGCGTTGTTCACGAGGATGTCGAGACCGCCGAGCGTGTCGGCCGCACGATCGACGGCCGCGCGGACGGCAGCCGGATCGGCGCTGTCGGCCTGGATCGCGACGGCGCGCCGCCCGAGCGTCTCGATCTCGGCGACGACGGCCTGCGCCCGCTCCGCCGATTTTTCGTACGTAATCGCGACGTCCGCGCCGTCCGCCGCGAGCCGTTTCGCGATGGCGGCGCCGATGCCGCGGCTGCCGCCGGTAACGAGTGCACGCTTGCCTTGAAGCCGGTTCATGAAAGCTCCTTTCACAATTTATGTAACGGTCGACACAGAATGTGGCAAGTTGCGCGGCGCTGTCAATTGAATTATTTTATCGATCGATACAGAAATTGACGATGGAGCATATGCCATGGCCGAACGGGGCCGACCGAGAAGCTTCGACAAGGACGCCGCGCTGGAACGCGCGATGCAGGTGTTCTGGCGCCTCGGCTACGAAGGCGCGTCGATGGCCGACCTGACGTCCGCGATGGGGATTGCGTCGCCGAGCCTGTATGCGGCGTTCGGCAGCAAGGAAGCGCTGTTCCGGCAGGCGCTCGAGCACTACCGCGAGACGGAGGGGCGCGAGATCTGGGACGGCGTCGAACGGGCCGACACGGCCTACGACGCGATACGGAACTATCTGATGCAGACCGCGCGCGTGTTCACACGGCGCTCGAAGCCGGCCGGCTGCCTGATCGTGCTGTCGGCCCTGCATCCGGCCGAGCGGTCGGACACGGTGCGACAGACGCTGATCGAGATGCGCGAGCAGACGGTCGAGGCGTTGCGCGCGCGTCTGCGCGAAGCGGCGGCGGCCGGCGAGATCGCCGCGCAAGCGAATGTGGATGCGATCGCGCGTTACTACGTGACGGTTCAGCAGGGCATGTCGATCCAGGCGCGCGACGGCGCGAGCCGCCGCGATCTGGAAGCGGTCGCGCACGCCGCGCTGGCCGCATGGCCGGCGCTGACGGGCACGGGC
>NZ_KV786746.1:0-18331 GCF_001806955.1 Burkholderia sp. HMSC10F09 | reverse complement strand
GTGCCGCTCGCGGCCGGCGCCGGCGATACCGCGTGCGCGGCGCTCGGCAGCGGGCTCGTCGCGTCCGGCGACGCGTTGCTGACGACGGGCAGCGGCGGCCAGATCGTCGTGCTTGCCGACGCGTTGCCGCCTGCGCGGCGCGGGCTGCATCGCTATCGTGCGGCGGCAGGCGGTGGCTATTACACGATGGCGGCGATGCAGAACGTGGGACTCGCGCTCGAAGCGGTGCGCGGCTGGCTTGGCTATCCCGACTGGGCCGCCGCCTACGACGACGCGTTCGCGCAGCCGCCGTCCGAGCGGCTCTGCTTCCTGCCGTATCTGACCGGCGAGCGCTCGCCGTGGATGAATCCCGATGCGCGCGGCGGCTGGCTCGGCCTCGCGCTCGGCGACACGCGTGGCGCGATGATGCGTGCCGCATTCGATGGCGTCGCGTTCGCGCTGCGCGCAGGGCTCGACGCGATCCGCGATGCGAACCGTGACGATCCCGTCGCGTCGTTGCGCGTCGCCGGCGGCGGCTCCGTCGATCCGCGCTGGCGGCAGCTGCTCGCCGATGCGCTCGGCGCGTCGCTCCACGCGCTCGAATGTCCGAATGCGGCGACGCGCGGCGCCGCGCTGCTCGCGGGTCTCGCGATCGGCCACTGGAGCGAATCGGCATTGCCCGCGCTCGCACCGGCCGCGTCGCCGGTTGCCGCGCCGCGCGACGATCGCGCGCTCGCCGCGCGGCACGCGCGCTTCGTCGACCTGTATGCGCGCACCGATGCGTGGTTCGCGACGGGCGTTTAAACTCGGGCACTTGTCGTTTTGCGCCACCGATGACGCATCGTGGCAAGCCGGCGACTGATTAGCGCACGCACGGCGCGCCGCGACGCGCGATCATGGCGAGCACCCGATTTTTCCGCAGGCCGGCGCGCGATGCCGCGCGGCGCGGAATGGAACCGGAGTCGACGCGGCGCCGCGCCGCGCCGGACCGACATTCAACAAGGAGTCACACGATGAAGACGAAAGCAGCGATTTCATGGAAGGCGGGCGCGCCGCTGACGATCGAGGAAGTCGATCTCGAAGGCCCGCGCGCGGGCGAAGTGCTGATCGAGGTGAAGGCGACCGGCATCTGCCACACCGACTACTACACGCTGTCGGGCGCCGATCCGGAAGGCATCTTCCCGGCGATCCTCGGCCATGAAGGCGCGGGCGTCGTCGTCGACGTCGGGCCGGGCGTCGGCACGGTGCGCAAGGGCGATCACGTGATTCCGCTCTACACGCCCGAATGCCGCGAGTGCAAGTTCTGCCTGTCGCGCAAGACCAACCTGTGCCAGAAGATCCGCGCGACGCAGGGCAAGGGCCTGATGCCCGACGCGACCTCGCGCTTCTCGCTCGACGGCAAGCCGCTGTTCCACTACATGGGCACCTCGACGTTCTCGAACTACATCGTCGTGCCGGAGATCGCGGTGGCGAAGGTGCGCGAGGATGCGCCGTTCGACAAGATCTGCTACATCGGCTGCGGCGTGACGACGGGCGTCGGCGCGGTGGTCTACTCGGCGAAGGTCGAGGCCGGCGCGAACGTCGTCGTGTTCGGTCTCGGCGGGATCGGGCTGAACGTGATCCAGGGTGCGAAGATGGTCGGCGCGGACAAGATCATCGGCGTCGACATCAATCCGAAGCGCGTCGAGCTCGCGAAGAAGTTCGGCATGACGCATTTCATCAACCCGAACGAAGTCGAGAACGTCGTCGACCATATCGTGCAGCTGACCGACGGCGGCGCCGACTACTCGTTCGAATGCGTCGGCAACGTGAAGCTGATGCGCCAGGCGCTCGAGTGCACGCACAAGGGCTGGGGCCAGTCGTTCATCATCGGCGTGGCCGCGGCCGGCGAAGAGATCAGTACGCGTCCGTTCCAGCTCGTGACGGGCCGCGAATGGAAGGGCTCCGCGTTCGGCGGCGCGCGCGGCCGCACCGACGTGCCGAAGATCGTCGACTGGTACATGGAAGGCAAGATCAACATCGACGACCTGATCACGCACACGCTGCCGCTCGAGCGGATCAACGAAGGCTTCGACCTGATGAAGAAGGGCGAGTCGATCCGCTCGGTCGTGCTGTACTGACCGACGGAGCGAGACCATGCTCGAACTCGTTTCATCGCATGCGTGCCACGGCGGCGAGCAGCGCTTCTATCGTCACGATTCGACGACGATCGGCCTGCCGATGAAGTTCTCCGTCTATTTGCCGCCGCAGGCCGCACACGGTCGCGTGCCGGCGCTGTTCTATCTCGCCGGGCTCACCTGCACGGAGGAGACGTTCGCGATCAAGGCCGGCGCGCAGCAGTATGCGGCGCAGCACGGTCTCGCGCTCGTCGCACCCGACACGAGCCCGCGCGGTGCGGGCGTGCCGGGCGAAGCCGATGCGTGGGATTTCGGCGTCGGCGCAGGCTTCTACGTCGATGCGACCGAAGCGCCGTGGTCCACGCATTACCGGATGGAGACCTACGTGACGCGCGAGCTGCGCGAGATCGTCACGGCCGAGCTGCCGATCGACGGCGCGCGGCTCGGCATCTTCGGCCACTCGATGGGCGGGCACGGCGCGCTGACGCTCGCGCTGCGTCATCCGGACCTGTACCGGTCGGTGTCGGCGTTCGCGCCGATCGCGTCGCCGACGCGCTGCCCGTGGGGCGAGAAGGCGTTCTCGGGCTACCTCGGCGCGGATCGCGAAGCGTGGAAGCAGCACGACGCGAGCGAGCTCGTCGCGCGTGCGGATGCGCCGAAATTCGCGGACGGCATCCTCGTCGACCAGGGCCTCGCCGATCAGTTCCTCGCGAACCAGCTGAACCCCGACGTATTCGAAGCCGCGTGCGCGAAGGCCGGCCAGCCGCTGACGCTGCGCCGCCATCCCGGCTACGACCACGGGTATTACTTCATCTCCACGTTCATCGCCGATCACATCGCGCATCACGCACGTGTGCTGATGCGCTGAGCCGCGGCGTGTCACGTACGTGTCACGTACGTGGCACGTCGCGTCGCGCGACGCGGCGCCGATAAAAAAACGCCGGCACTGCCTTCGGGCATGCCGGCGTTTTTTGTTTGTTTGCCTCGACGGGCCGCCGCCACGCAGGCCGGTGCAGTTCAGCGCCGCCGCAACAGGCTCGCGCCGTACACGAGCCCCGACAGCGCGGTGATCCAGAAGCTCGTCGGCCAGTCGGTGTGATACGCGAGCACGATGCCGAGCCACGCTTCGAGCAGCGCGAAGAGCGCGGCGAGCAGCACGCCGGTCGACAGGCGCGTCGACACGTTTTGCGCGGCGGCGGCCGGGCCGACGAGCAGCGTGAACACGAGCAGCACGCCGACGATCTGCGTCGCGGCAGCGACCGCGAGCGCGCACACCGCAAGGAACAGCACCGACACCGTGCGCAGCGACACGCCCTTCGCTTCGGCCAGCTCCGGCTGCAGCGACGCGAACAGCAGCGGCCGCGCGATCAGGGCGAGCGCGACGAGGCTCACCGCGCCGATGCCGGCGAGCACGGCGAGCGTGTCGTGGCTGACCGCGAGCACGTTGCCGAACAGCAGCGCCGTGACCTGCGTCGCGAACGACGTGTAGAAATGCAGGAACAGCAGGCCGAAGCCGAGCGCACCCGACAGGATCACGCCGATTGCGACGTCGCGGCCCGCGAGCCGCTCGCCGAGCGCGCCCATCGCGATGCCGGTCGCGAGCGTGAAGCCGACCATGCCCCAGATCGGCGAGATGCCGAACAGCACGGCGCCCGTCGCGCCGGTGAAGCCGACGTGCGACAGCGCGTGGCCGGCGAAGGTCTGCCCGCGCAGCACCAGGAAGTAGCCGACGATGCCCGCGAGCACCGCGACGATCCCCGACGCCGCGAAGGCGTTGATCATGAAATCGTATTCAAACATCGTGCGAATGCCCGGGGTGCGCGTGTCCGTGATGAGCGTGATGAGCGTGGCCGCTGCCGTGCGCATGGCCGCCGTCGTCCTCGTGTTCGTGGTCGTGCTTCTCGATCTCGACGTCGCCCGACATCACGAAGATCTTGCCGTTCACGCGCATCACGTCGATCGGCGATCCGTAGAGGCGGGACAGCACGGGCTTCGTGATCACCTCGTCGACGGTGCCGAGCGCCGCGACGCCGTTGCCGAGATACAGCACGCGGTCGAGCGCGTTGAGCAGCGGGTTCAGTTCGTGCGCAGAGAACAGCACGGTGATGCCGAGCTCGCGCTGGACCTTGCGCACGAGTTCGACGACGCCGCGCTGGTGGTTCGGATCGAGGCTGATCAGCGGCTCGTCGAGGAGCAGCAGCTTCGGATTGCCGAGCAGGCATTGCGCGAGCAGCAGGCGCTGGCGCTCGCCGCCCGACAGTTCCGACAGCGGCCGGTGCGACAGCGCGCGGCCGCCGACGAGATCGAGCACGCGGTCGACGTCGCGCCGCGTCGCGGCGCTCGTGTGCGGCAGCCCCCAGCGATGACCGTCGGCGGCCATCGCGACGAAGTCGTAGCCGCGCATCCGGCGGTTCGCGAGGCCGCTGCGGATCTGCGGCATATAGCCGATCGACGCGTTGCCGCGCGCGACCGGCAGGCCGCCGACCGACAGCGTGCCGCCGGCGACGGGCACGAGCCCGAGCACGGCGCGCATCAGCGTCGTCTTGCCCGCGCCGTTCGGCCCGAGCACGCCGACGAATTCGCCCGGTTCGATCGAGAAGCTGACATCGCGCAGGATCGTGCGTCCGCCCAGTTCGAGCGTGACGCGATCGAGCGCGAGTGCGTGGGGGTTCGGTGTCATGGCTTGCCGGTGGAAAGCGCATGGCCGAGCGCGTCGAGCTGCGCGGCCATCCATTGCTGGAAGGTCTTGCCGGCCGGCTGCGTCTCGGTGACGCTGACCGTCGGCACGCCGCTGTCGTGCGCGATCTTCAGCATCCGCTTGGTCATCGCTTCCTCGGCCTGGCTGTTGTAGATCAGCACGCGAACGCGCTTGTCGCGCAGATCCTTCTCGAATGCGGCGACGTCCTGTGCGCTCGCCTCGGTGTCGTTCATCGTCGCGAGCTGAAAGCGCTGGTTGCGCATCTCGAGGCCGATCGCGTCGGCCATGTAGCCGAACACGGGCTCGGTGGCCGTCACGGGCACGCCCTTGTACTGCGCGCGCAGCGCGGCGATCTTGTCGTCGACGGACTTCAGCGATGCGATGAACTTCTGCAGGTTCGCGTCGTAGTCGGCCTTGTTGGCCGGATCGGCGCGGCCGAGCTCGGCCGCGATCGCGCGCGCGGCGGCCGGCATCGTCGCCGGGTCGTACCAGAGGTGCGGGTTGTCGCCGGCCTTCTTGCCGACCAGGTCGGCGACGACGATCGTCGCGCGCTTCGCTTGTTTCGATGCGCCGAGCAGCTTGCCCATCCACGGATCGTAGGCGGCGCCGTTGTAGATCACGAGCTGCGCGTGCTGCAGCGCGCGGGCCGTCTTCGGGCTTGCCTCGAACAGGTGCGGATCCTGATCGGGATTGCTGAGGATGCTCGTGACCGCGACGTGGCTGCCGCCGATCTGCGTGACGACGTCGCCGTAGAAATTCTCCGCGGCGACGACATTGACGGGCGCGGCCTGCGCGAGCGCGGGCGCCGCGAGCGACAGCGCGGCGACGCCGGCGGCGAGCCAGCGCAGCGCGCGCGACGCGGGGGAACGACGAACGGGCGACAGGGCGCGCAGCGGCGCGCGCTTCAGGGCAATAGACATGGAACTCCTCGTTGGAAGGGCGGCGCATGCGCCGCGCGATCGACGTCAGCGCTGGGCGGGCTTGCGCTTGCAGTGGCCGCACAGGCCGCTCAGCTCGACGACCTGGTGATGAACCTCGAAACCGTGCGCGGGCTCGGTCGACGACAGCTGCTTCGCGAGCTCGCCGCCGGGAATCTCGACGGTGTCGCCGCACGCGTCGCAGATCAGGAACTGGCCTTCGTGCGGCACGCCGATTTCGCAGCACGCGAAGAACGCGTTTTTCGACTCGATGCGATGGATGAAGCCGTGCTCGACGAGGAAGTCGAGCGCGCGGTAGACGGTCGTGGGCGGCACGCGGCCGCGCGTCGGCTCGAGTTCGGCGAGCAGATCGTATGCGCCGATCGGACGCTGCGCGGCGAGCACGCGCTCGTAGACCTGGCGGCGCAGCGGCGTCCAGGCGAGCCCGTGCTCGGCGGCGAATGCGTCGGCCCGGGACAGCCGGGCGGCGAGGGAGGAGGAGGTAGCCATGGCATCAAGCAGGCGATGAAACTGAGTATGGCGATGATATAACGTATCGCGCCGCCGTGCAGCGCCGATTTCCGCCCCGTTTCTGCTTCCGCGCGCCATCCGGCGTCGTTTCCGTCACGCCCGCCGCACCGCATCGACGCGTCACCCGCGTTATCCCGCCTCCATCGCCGTACCGCGGCCGCACACCGCCGTGCGGCGGCGCATCATCGAAAGCTGTCGTTCCGCCTTGACAGCGCGAATCGCGTATCCGATCATTCGACCACTAACAGAGCAATTGTTCGGGTCGCGAGCGTTCGCTCACTTCGCGGCCGTCGTACAGCAGAACGAACCGGAGACAACCCGTGAGACTGGAAGACAAGGTCGCGATCCTGACGGGCGCCGCCAGCGGCATCGGCGAAGCGGTCGCGCAACGCTATCTGGACGAAGGCGCGCGCTGCGTGCTCGTCGACGTGAAACCGGCCGACGGCTCGCTCGCGCGGCTCATCGAAGCGCATCCCGGCCGCGCGGCGGCCGTCACCGCGGACGTCACGCGCCGCGACGACATCGAGCGCATCGTCGCGACCGCGGTCGAGCGGTTCGGCGGCGTCGACATCCTGTTCAACAACGCGGCGCTGTTCGACATGCGCCCGCTCCTCGACGAATCGTGGGACGTGTTCGACCGGCTGTTCGCGGTCAACGTGAAGGGCATGTTCTTCCTGATGCAGGCGGTCGCGCAGCGGATGGTCGAGCAGGGGCGCGGCGGCAAGATCGTCAACATGTCGTCGCAGGCCGGCCGTCGCGGCGAGGCGCTCGTCTCGCACTACTGCGCGACGAAGGCGGCCGTGATCAGCTATACGCAGTCGGCCGCGCTCGCACTGGCGCCGCACCGGATCAACGTCAACGGCATCGCGCCTGGCGTCGTCGACACGCCGATGTGGGAGCAGGTCGACGCACTGTTCGCGCGCTACGAGAACCGGCCGCTCGGCGAAAAGAAGCGGCTCGTCGGCGAGGCGGTGCCGCTCGGCCGCATGGGCGTGCCGGCCGATCTGACCGGCGCCGCGCTGTTTCTCGCGTCGGCCGATGCCGACTACATCACCGCCCAGACGCTGAACGTCGACGGCGGCAACTGGATGAGCTGACATGAAGCCGCTCGCCTGCGCCGTCCGCCGGCCTGCTGCCGAACATCCGCGCAGCGCGCCGTGCGCGCGCGTCGCCGCACGAGGGCGCGGATGATGGCCGAGATCGTCGTCGCGGGAGAACTGCTCGCCGAATTCGTCGCCACCGAGCGCGGTCGGTCGTTCGATACGCCGGGGCTGTTCGCCGGGCCGTTCCCGAGCGGCGCGCCCGCCATCTTCGCCGATCAGGCCGCGCGCCTCGGTGCACGCGTCGCCTACGCGGGCTGCGTCGGGCGCGACGCCTTCGGCGACGCGATCGTCGCGCGGCTCGCGCACGACGGTGTCGACGTCGCGCGCATCCGCCGCGTCGCGCGTCCGACCGGCACCGCGTTCGTCGCGTATCGCGACGACGGCTCGCGCAGCTTCGTCTATACGCTGTCGACGAGCGCGGCCGCGTGCCTCGATGCGTCCGACGTCGACACGTCGATGTTCGACGGCTGCCGCTACTTTCATGTGATGGGCTCGTCGCTGACCGGCGAATCGGCGATCGCGGCCGTGCGGCGCGGCGTGATCGAGGCCGCGCGCGTGGGCGCGAAGGTGTCGTTCGATCCGAACGTGCGGCCCGAGATGCTGAGTTTCCGGCCGATGCGCGCGGCGCTCGACGAGATGCTGGCCGCATGCCATCTGTTCCTGCCGAGCGAAGCCGATCTGCCGTTCTTTTGCGGCCCGCAGCCGCCCGAACGCGCGATCGCCGCATTGCTCGCGACGCATCCGCTGCTCGAGCGCGTCGTGCTCAAGCGCGGCGCGGCCGGCAGCGTCGCGTTCGAGCGCGCGCATCGCGTCGAGGCGCCGGCGTACGCGGTCGACGAAGTCGATCCGACCGGCGCCGGCGACTGCTTCGGCGGCACGCTGGTCGCAAGCCTCGTCGCCGGCCTGGCGCTCGATGCGGCGCTGCGGCGCGCGAACGCGGCCGGCGCAATCGCCGTCACGCGGCGCGGGCCGATGGAAGGCAACAGCAACGCGGCCGAGATCGCGCGTTTTCTGACCGAGCGGGGTGTCGGATGTCCGGTATGACGACGACCGTCGAACGCGCGCACGCCGCGCACGCCGCGCACGCGCAGGCCGTGCTGCGCATGATCTTCGATGCGAACCGCGCGGATGCGCAGCGCGGCATCTATGCGGTCTGCAGCGCGCATCGTCTCGTGCTCGAAGCCGCGTGCGAGGCCGCGCGCGCGGACGGCTCGCCGCTGCTGATCGAAGCAACCTGCAACCAGGTGAACCACGTCGGCGGCTACACGGGCATGACGCCTGCGGAGTTCCGCCGCGACGTCGACGCGATCGCCGCACAGTGCGGGCTCGCGCCGTCGGCGCTCGTGCTCGGCGGCGATCATCTGGGCCCGAACCCGTGGCGGCATCGGCGCGCGGCCGATGCGATGCGCGAGGCCGCCACGATGGTCGCCGCGTACGTCGAGGCCGGATTCGAAAAGATCCATCTCGACGCGAGCATGCCGTGCGCGGACGATCCGCCGTCGCTCGACGATCGCACGATCGCCGCGCGCGCCGCGCAGCTGTGCCGCGCGGCCGAAGAAGCCGGCGCGCGGGCGGGCGTCGCCCCCGTCTACGTGATCGGCACCGAGGTGCCGACGCCCGGCGGCGAATCGGGCGGCGACGCGATCGCACGCATCGCGGTCACGCGTGCGGACAGCGTGGCCGCGACGCTCGACGCGCATCGCGCGGCCTTCGCCGCGGCCGGTCTCGACGATGCGTGGATGCGCGTCGTCGCGATCGTCGCGCAGCCGGGCGTCGACTTCGACGATCGCCGCGTGCTCGACTACGACAGCGCGAAGGCCGCATCGCTCGCCGCGAGCATCCTGCGCACGCCGCGCCTCGTGTTCGAGGCGCACTCGACCGACTACCAGACCGAGCATGCGCTCGCGGCGCTCGTGCGCGACCACTTCGCGATCCTGAAGGTCGGGCCGGCGCTGACGTTCGCGCTGCGCGAGGCGCTGTTCGCGCTGAGCTTCATCGAGGACGCGCTGATCGACGACGCGGCGCAGCGCTCGCGCCTGCGCGACGTCGTCGACGACGCGATGCGCGCGCAGCCCGAGCACTGGGCGCCGTACTACCGTGGCGACGAAGCGGAGCAGCGCCTGGCGCGCCAGTTCAGCTACAGCGACCGCATCCGCTACTACTGGCTGCAGCCGACCGTTGCCGCGGCGGTCGAGCGGCTGTTCGGCAATCTCGCGCGGCAGCCGGTGCCGGAGACGCTCGTCGCGCAATGGCTGCCGGACGTCTACGCGGCATGCCGCGCGGGCGCGCTTGCACAGGAGCCGCGCGCGTGGGTGCGCCACCGGATACGCGACGTGATCGCGCACTATGCGCGCGCGTGCGGGATGCAGCGGCCGGCGTGACGGGCCGTGAAGGAAGCGACGCAACACCGACCTCGATAATCACAGACATAAGGAGACATGCCATGCAACGAAAGATGCTTGCCGCCGCCGTACGCCGTTTCGCCGGCGCCGCGCTCGCGACGGCCGCATGCGCCGCGTCCGCCGGCACGCTGACGATCGCGACGCTGAACAACCCCGACATGATCGAGTTGAAGAAGCTGTCGCCGGCCTTCGAGAAGGCGAACCCGGACATCAAGCTGAACTGGGTGATCCTCGAGGAGAACGTGCTGCGCCAGCGCGCGACGACCGACATCACGACCGGCAGCGGGCAGTTCGACGTGATGGCGATCGGCACCTACGAGACGCCGCAGTGGGGCAAGCGCGGCTGGCTCGCGCCGCTCACCGGGCTGCCGGCCGACTACGACCTGAACGACATCGTGAAGACGGCGCGCGACAGCCTGTCGTACAACGGCCAGCTGTATGCGCTGCCGTTCTACGTCGAGAGCTCGATGACGTTCTACCGCAAGGACCTGTTCGCGGCGAAAGGGCTGAAGATGCCCGACCAGCCGACCTACGACCAGATCGCCGAATTCGCGGACAAGCTGACCGACAAGTCGAAGGGCATCTACGGGATCTGCCTGCGCGGCAAGGCCGGCTGGGGCGAGAACATGGCCTACGTGTCGACCGTCGTGAACACGTTCGGCGGCCGCTGGTTCGACGAGAAGTGGAACGCGCAGATCAACTCGCCGGAATGGAAGAAGGCCATCACGTTCTACGTGAACCTGCTGAAGAAGGACGGCCCGCCGGGGGCGAGCTCGAACGGCTTCAACGAGAACCTGACGCTGACCGCGTCCGGCAAGTGCGCGATGTGGATCGACGCGACGGTCGCGGCCGGCATGCTGTACAACAAGCAGCAGTCGCAGGTCGCCGACAAGATCGGCTTCGCGGCCGCGCCGGTCGCCGTCACGCCGAAGGGCTCGCACTGGCTGTGGGCGTGGGCGCTCGCGATCCCGAAGACGTCGAAGCAGCAGGACGCCGCGCGCAAGTTCGTCGCGTGGGCGACGTCGAAGCAGTACATCGAGATGGTCGGCAAGGACGAGGGCTGGGCGTCGGTGCCGCCGGGCACGCGCGCGTCGACCTATCAGCGCGCCGAATACAAGGCCGCCGCGCCGTTCTCCGATTTCGTGCTGAAGGCAATCGAGACGGCCGATCCGAACGATCCGTCGCTGAAGAAGGTGCCGTACACGGGCGTCCAGTACGTCGGGATTCCCGAGTTCCAGTCGTTCGGCACCGTGGTCGGCCAGGCGATCGCCGGCGCGGTCGCGGGGCAGATGACGGTCGACCAGGCGCTCGCCGCCGGGCAGGCCGCCGCGGACCGCGCCGTGCGGCAGGCCGGCTACAGGAAGTAACGCGACGCGCGCCGTGCGCGAATGCGTGCGGCGCGCCTCGCCGAAGCGGCAACGCGGGCCGGCCGTTCGCGCCCGCGTCTCAACCGGAGGGACTCCGATCATGCGTCATTTGCGTCTTCCCCTGAATCACGCGTCGTCGGTCGGCGACGCGTCGTCGTCGCCCGGCGCGGCGCGCCGTGCCGGCGGCGGCGCGCGCTGGCTCGTGTCGCCGTCCGTCGCGGTGCTGCTGCTGTGGATGTCGATTCCGCTCGCGATGACGATCTGGTATTCGTTCTCGCGCTACAACCTGCTGAACCCCGACGTGAAGGGCTTCGCCGGGTTCGACAACTACCGCTTCCTCGCGACCGATCCGTCGTTCCTGCCGGCGATCTGGCACACGCTGGTGCTGATCGGCGCGGTGCTCGCGATCACGGTGATCGGCGGCGTGCTGATGGCCGTGCTGTTCGACCGCAAGTTCTACGGGCAGGGCGTCGCGCGGCTGCTCGCGATCGCGCCGTTCTTCGTGATGCCGACGGTGTCCGCGCTGATCTGGAAGAACATGATCCTGCATCCCGTGTACGGGCTCGTCGCGAACGCGATGCGCGCGCTCGGCATGACGCCGATCGACTGGTTCGCCGACTATCCGCTCACCGCGGTGATCATGATCGTCGCGTGGCAGTGGCTGCCGTTCGCGTTCCTGATCCTGTTCACCGCGATCCAGTCGCTCGACCAGGAGCAGAAGGAAGCCGCGCGCATCGACGGCGCGGGGCCGATCGCGATGTTCTTCTACATCACGCTGCCGCACCTGAAGCGCGCGATCGCGGTGGTGGTGATGATGGAGACGATCTTCCTGCTGTCGATCTTCGCGGAGATCTATACGACGACGGGCGGCGGCCCCGGCAACGCGACCACCAACCTGTCGTACCTGATCTATGCGCTCGGCCTGCAGCAGTTCGACGTCGGCCTCGCGTCCGCGGGCGGGATCATCGCCGTGGTGGTCGCGAACGTCGTGTCGTTCTTCCTGGTGCGGATGCTCGCGCGCAACCTGAAGGGGGAGTACGAGAAATGAGCGACCTGACTTTCGAAAACCGGCGCGCACCCGCCGTGTTCGACCTCGTGCGGCGCGCGCTGCCCGGCACGCTCGCGTGGCTGATCGCGCTGCTGCTGTTCTTCCCGATCTTCTGGATGGCGATCACCGCGTTCAAGACCGAGCAGCAGGCCTATGCGTCGACGCTGTTCTTCGTGCCGACGCTCGACAGCTTCCGCGAGGTGTTCGCGCGCAGCAACTACTTCGCGTTCGCGTGGAACTCGGTGCTGATCTCGGCCGGCGTCACGCTGATCAGCCTGCTGTTCGCGGTGCCGGCCGCGTACGCGATGGCGTTCTTTCCGAACCGCCGCACGCAGAAGGTGCTGCTCTGGATGCTGTCGACGAAGATGATGCCGTCGGTCGGCGTGCTCGTGCCGATCTATCTGCTCTGGAAGAACGCGGGGCTGCTCGACACGGTGTCGGGCCTCGTGATCGTCTACACGCTGATCAATCTGCCGATCGCCGTGTGGATGACCTTCACGTACTTCAACGAGATTCCGAAGGACATTCTCGAAGCGGGGCGCATCGACGGCGCGTCGACCTGGCAGGAGATCGTCTATCTGCTGATGCCGATGGCGCTGCCCGGGCTGGCGTCGACCGCGCTGCTGCTCGTGATCCTGTCGTGGAACGAGGCGTTCTGGAGCATCAACCTGTCGAGCTCGAATGCGGCGCCGCTGACGGTATTCATCGCGTCGTACTCGAGCCCCGAGGGCCTGTTCTGGGCGAAGCTGTCCGCGGCATCGCTGCTCGCGGTCGCGCCGATCCTGATCGTCGGCTGGATCTCGCAGAAGCAGCTGGTGCGCGGGCTCACGTTCGGAGCGGTCAAGTGAGCGCGGCCGGCAGAGGTGCGGCCGGCAGAGGCGCGGCCGGCAGCGGCCTGGCCGACGAACGCGCAAGCGTGCTGATCTGCGACTGCGACGGCGTGCTGATCGACAGCGAGGCCGTCGCCGCCGACGTGCTCGTACGCGAGCTCGAGGCGCGCTGGCCGGGCGTCGATGCGCGGCCGGCCGTGATGCCGCTGCTCGGGCTGCGCATCGAGCGCGTGCTGGCCGGCGCGAGCGAAGCGGTCGGCCGCACGCTGTCGGCGGACGACGTCGACGCGATTCGCCGCGCCGTCGAAGCGGCGGCCGTGCATGCGCCGATGGTCGACGGCATCGACGCGGCGCTCGCGGCGATCGAGCTGCCGAAGGCCTGCGCGAGCAATAGCTATCGCGGCTACGTCGAAGCGGCGCTCGCGCGCACGGGCCTCGCGCGCTTCTTCGGCGACCGGCTGTTCTGCGCGGATGCGGTCGCGCGGCCGAAGCCCGCGCCCGACGTCTATCTCGCGGCCGCGCACGCGCTCGGTGTCGCGCCCGCGCAGTGCCTCGTCGTCGAGGACAGCTCGACCGGGATCACCGCGGCCGCCGCGGCCGGCATGACGGTGCTCGCGTTCGTCGGCGGCGGGCATGCGCCGGCCGCGCAGAGCGACGCGCTGCGCGGCATCGGCGCACGCCACGTATTCGACGACATGCACGAGCTGCCCGGCTACGTCGCGCGCTGGCAGGCGACGGGCGCGGTGCTGCCGAACTAGCAACGATCGCGCTGCGTTTCTGCGCGGCGCATCACGAACGAAACGGAGACAGACCATGGCAAGCGTGCTCCTGCGCAATATCGCGAAGCGCTACGACGACAACGAAGTGCTGCGCAACGTGAATCTCGACATCGCCAACGGCGAATTCGTCGTGTTCGTCGGCCCGAGCGGCTGCGGCAAGTCGACGCTGATGCGGATGATCGCCGGGCTCGAGGACATTTCGAGCGGCGACCTGCTGATCGACGGCGTGAAGGTCAACGACGTGCCGAGCGCGAAGCGCGGGATCGCGATGGTGTTCCAGTCGTATGCGCTGTATCCGCACATGACGCTGTACGACAACATGGCGTTCGGGCTGAAGCTCGCGGGCGCGAAGAAGCCCGAGATCGACCAGGCCGTGAAGCAGGCCGCGAAGATCCTGCACATCGACCATCTGCTCGACCGCAAGCCGAAGCAGCTGTCGGGCGGGCAGCGGCAGCGCGTCGCGATCGGCCGCGCGATCACGCGCAAGCCGAAGGGGTTCCTGTTCGACGAGCCGCTCTCGAACCTCGACGCCGCGCTGCGCGTGAAGATGCGGCTCGAGTTCGCGCGGCTGCACGACGAGCTGAAGACGACGATGATCTACGTGACGCACGATCAGGTCGAGGCGATGACGCTCGCGGACAAGATCGTCGTGCTGTCGGGCGGCGCGGTGCAGCAGGTCGGCACGCCGAACGCGCTGTATCACGCGCCGGCGAACCTGTTCGTCGCGGGCTTCATCGGCTCGCCGAAAATGAATTTCCTGAAGGGCACGGTCGAGGCCGCCGATGCGGGCGGCGTGCTCGTGCGCTTCGACAGCGGCGATACGCAGCGCGTCGCGGTCGACGCGACCGGCGTGCAGCGCGGCGCGCCGGTGACGGTCGGCGTGCGGCCGGAGCATCTGAAGGTCGGCGCGGCGGCTGACGGCGTCGCCGCGAAGACGATGACGGTCGAATCGCTCGGCGACGCCGCCTATCTGTACGCGGAATCGCCGGTCGCACCGGACGGGCTGATCGCGCGGATTCCGCCGCTCGACACGTACCGCACGGGTGAAGTGCTGCACATGCACGCCGACGCCGAGCACTGCCATCTGTTCGACGAGCAGGGCCACGCGTTCCGCCGGCTCGGCGTGCATGCGAAGGCGGCCTGACGCGCGGCGCGCGTCACAGCTGCAGATGCTCGACGAGGTAGTCGACGAACGCGCGCAGCTTCGGCGTCGGATGGCGGCCTGACGGCCACAGCACGTACACCGGCGTGCGGCTCGCGACGTAGTCGTCGAGCACCGTGCGCAGCGTGCCGGCATCGATCGGCTCGCGCACGAAGAACTCGGGCAGGCACGCGATGCCGAGCCCGCGCAACGCGAAGCAGAGGCGCGTTTCCGCGTTGTTGCTGACCATCGACACGGGCACGTCCGGCGGCGTGTGCGAACGCGATGCACGCAGCGGCCAGATCTCGAGCTTGCCGGTGGCCGGAAACCGGTAGTGCAGGCAGCGATGGCGAGCGAGATCGGCCGGCGTGCGCGGCGTGCCGTGCCGTCCGAGGTAATCGGGCGACGCGACCAGATGCTGGCGGAAATGGCCGAGCAGCCGCGACGAGAGCCGCGAATCGGCCGGGCGACCGGTGCGCACGACCGCATCGAAGCCTTCGTCGACGACATCGACGAGCCGGTCGCTGAAATCGAGATCCAGTTCGATCTCCGGATACGCGCTCATGAAGCCGGCGAGCACCGGCAGCATCAGCGTGCCGATCGTCGGCAGGCTCACGCGCAGCCGCCCGCGCGGCGCTTCGACGCTTTGCGTGAGCTCGCGCTCGGCCGCATCGATTTCGGCGATCACGCGCCGGCATCGTTCGAGAAAGCGCGCGCCTTCGGCCGTCAGCGTGACGCTGCGCGTGCTGCGATGAAAGAGCCGCACGTTGAGCCGCGCCTCGAGCCGCGCGATGCGTTTGCCGACCGCCGACGCGGAGATCCCGAGCGCGCGGCCGGCCGCGACGAAGCTGCGCGTTTCCGCGACTTGAACGAAGACGAAGAAGCCGCCCAGATTCTCCATGCAGATTCCCGATTGCGGACGTCGATGTCCGGATTGTCCGGAACTCTAGCCCAGTTTTTCTTCGTTTGCCGGCTCCCTACGATGAGCGTTCGTTCATTGATTCATCGAGGTCACTGCCATGTCATCCCTGCCTGTGATTGCCCGCGACAGCGAGCCGGACGTCGCGCTGCACGCGCGGCTCGACGACGCGCTCGAGCGCGCGCTCGCGGACGAACGGATCGTCGGCGCGGTCGTAATGGTCGCGCGCGGCGGCGTGCTGCGCTACACGCGCGCGGCGGGCCTTGCCGACCGCGAGGCCGGCACGCCGATGCGCGAGGACACGCTGTTCCGGCTCGCATCGGTCACGAAGCCGATCGTGACGGCCGCCGCGATGCGGCTCGTCGCGGCCGGCCGCATCGCGCTCGACGAACCGGTCGCGCGCTGGCTGCCCGCGTTCCGGCCGACGCTGCGCGACGGCACGCCGGCCCGCATCACGTTGCGGCATCTGCTGTCGCATACGGCGGGCCTCGGCTATCGCTTTCTCGAACCCGACGACGACGGCCCGTATGCGCGAGCCGGCGTATCCGACGGCATGGATCGCACGCCCGTGTCGCTCGCGGAGAACGTGCGGCGCATCGCGAGCGTGCCGCTGCAATTCGCGCCCGGTACGTCGTGGTGCTATTCGCTCGCGACCGACGTGGTCGGCGCGCTGATCGAGGCCGTCCACGGCAGGCCGCTCGCCGAGGCGATCGCCGAACTCGTCACGACACCGCTCGGCATGACCGCGACCGCGTTCGTCGCGCCCGATGCCGCGCGCGTGGCGACACCGTACGTGAGTACGGCAGGCGCGCCGCGTCGGATGGCGGCCGTCGAGGTCGTACCGCCGCGCGACGGTACGGTCGGCATCCGCTTCGAACCGGCGCGCGCGTTCGATCGCGACGCATGGCCGTCGGGCGGCGCCGGCATGATCGGCTGCGCGGCGGACTGCGTCGCGCTACTCGACGCGCTGCGCACCGGCCGCGACGGCTGGCTCGCGCCCGAATGGATCGACGAGATGGCGCGCATCCAGCCGGGCGCGGACGACGTGCCGGACGCCCCCGGCTTCGGCTTCGGGCTCGGCTTTTCGGTGCTGCGCGATCCCGTCGCCGCGCAGTCGCCGGAGTCGGTCGGCACGTGGCGCTGGGGCGGCGCGTACGGGCATGCGTGGTTCGTCGATCGCGCGGCCGGGCTCACGGTCGTCGCGCTGACGAACACGCTGTACGAGGGCGCGCACGGCCGATTCGTCACCGACGTGCGCGATGCGGTCTACGGCGCGGGGAGGGCGGCATGAGCGAATGCGTATCGATGTCCGCGACGGCGGCCGGCGACCGCGTGCGTCTGCCGGTCGCGAACCTGCTCGCGCTTGCGACGGCCGGCTTCATCACGGTCCTGACCGAAGCGCTGCCGGCCGGCCTGTTGCCGCTGATGAGCGCGGACCTGCGCGTGACCGAGGCACTGATCGGCCAGCTCGTGACCGTCTATGCGCTCGGCTCGATCGTCGCCGCGATTCCACTGGTTGCCGCGACGCGCGGGATCGCACGCCGCCGCTTGCTGATCGCCGCGCTGGCCGGCTTCGTCGTGTCGAACGCGCTGACGGCCGTGTCGCCGTACTACGCGCTCACGCTCGCCGCGCGCTTCGTCGCCGGCATGGCCGCCGGGCTGCTGTGGGCGCTGCTCGCGGGCTACGCGAGCCGGATGGTCGACGAACACCTGCGTGGCCGCGCGATCGCGGTCGCAATGCTCGGCGTGCCGGTCGCGATGTCGATCGGCATTCCGGCCGGCACCGCGCTCGGTGCGGCAGTCGGCTGGCGCGTCGCGTTCGCGGGCATCACGCTCGCGGCGCTCGCGCTGATCGGATGGGTGCGGCTGCGCCTGCCCGACTATCCGGGGCAGCCGGCCGGCTCGCGCGAGCCCGTGCTCGCGGTGCTGAAGATGCCGGGCGTGCGTGCCGTGCTGACGGTGATGTTCGCGTACGTGCTCGCGCACAACATGCTCTACACGTACATCGCGCCGTTTCTCGCGCGCGAACGGATGGGCGCGCAGGTCGATGCGGTGCTGTTCGTGTTCGGCGTCGCGTCGCTGGGCGGGCTCGCGCTGACGGGTGCATGGATCGGCGCCGCGCAGCGCCGGCTCACGTTCGCGAGCATCGCGTTGTTCGCGCTTGCGGCGCTGGTGCTCGGCGCCGGCTCCGGGATGGTGGTCGTCTATGCGGGCGTCGCGCTGTGGGGCATCGCGTTCGGCGGCGCACCGACGCTGTTCCAGACGGCCGCCGCGCAGGCGGCGGGCGACGCGGCCGACGTCGCGCAGTCGATGCTCGTCACGGTCTGGAATCTGGCGATCGCCGGCGGCGGCATCGCGGGCGGCATGCTGCTCGACGCGGCGGGCGCCGGCCCGATTCCGTGGGCGCTCGTCGCGCTGCTGAGCGCAGCCGCGCTCGGCGCATGGCGTGCGCGCGGGCATGCGTTTGCGGCGGCGCAGCGCGCGGCATGACGGCTGCGGG
>NZ_KV786745.1:0-2132 GCF_001806955.1 Burkholderia sp. HMSC10F09 | reverse complement strand
GCGTTACGCCACCGCGCGCCGCGCCTGACGGCCGCGCAGCCATTCGAGCGCGAGCAGCAGGCTCGTCGAGAACACGATCAGGATCGTCGCGAGCGCCGCGATCGTCGGGCTGATGTTTTCGCGGATGCCGGTAAACATCTGCCGCGGCAGCGTCGTCTGGTCCGCACCGGCCAGAAACAGCGTGACGACCACTTCGTCGAACGACGTCGCGAACGCGAACAGCGCGCCCGACATCACGCCCGGCGCAATCACCGGCAGCGTCACGCGGAAGAATGTCGTCACCGGATTCGCGCCCAGCGACAGGCTCGCGCGCACGAGGTTCTGGTTGAACCCCTGCAGCGTCGCGGCCACCGTCGTCACGACGAACGGCACGCCCAGCGCCGCGTGCGCCGCGATCAGCCCCGTGTACGTGTTCGCGAGCCCCAGCGGCGCGAAGAACAGATACATGCCGACACCGACCACCACTACCGGCACGATCATCGGCGAGAGCAGCACCGCCATCAGCAGCCCCTTGCCGCGGAACTCGGCCTTCGTCAGCCCGATCGCGGCCAGCGTGCCGAGCACGGTCGCCACCAGCGTCGCCGACGGCGCCACGATGAAGCTGTTCTTCGCGGCCATGCGCCACTCGTCCGACGCAATCAGGTTCTCGTACCAGCGCGTCGAGAACCCCGGAATCGGATACACGAGGAACGTGCTCGACGAGAACGACAGCGGCACGATCGCAAGCACCGGCAGGATCAGATACAGCAGCGTGAGCACGACGAGCACGCGCAACGCGACGTACCACGCGCGCTCGACGAGCGACATGTGCGGCGCAAACAGCGGCCTGGCCAGTTTCATGGTCCTGTTCTCCTTTCCCTGTCGGCCCGCGCTCAGCCGAGGCTCACGTTGGTGCGCGTGAAGCGCCCGTACACCGCGTACAGCACGAGCGTCGCCGCGAGCAGCAGCCCGCCGAGCGCGCATGCCATTCCCCAGTTGATCGTCACGTTCGTGAAGTACGCGACGTAGTAGCTCACCATCTGATCGTTCGGGCCGCCGAGCAGCGCCGGCGTGATGTAGTAGCCGATCGCGAGGATGAACACGAGCAGCGCGCCCGCGCCGACGCCCGGATACGTCTGCGGCACGTACACGCGCCAGAATGCCGCGAACGGATGGCTGCCGAGCGAGACGGCCGCGCGCTGGTAGGTCGGCGGAATCGACTTCATCACGCTGTACAGCGGCAGGATCATGAACGGCAGCAGAATGTGCGTCATCGAGATATAGACGCCCACGCGATTGAACAGCAGCGCGAGCGGATGCGCGATCAGGCCGCTGCCGATCAGCGCCTTGTTGATCAGCCCTTCGTTCTGCAGCAGCACGATCCACGCGGCCACGCGCACGAGCACCGAGGTCCAGAACGGAATCAGCACGAGAATCATCGCGAGGTTCGCGCGGCGCTCCGACAGCGTCGAGATCCAGTAGGCGAGCGGATAGCCGAGCAGCAGCGCGAACAGCGTCACGGCAATGCCGATCACGAACGTGCGGCCGAAGATCGCCAGATAGATCGACTGGTCCGGATCGGCGTGCACGATGTTACCGAAGCCATCCTGCTTGTGATCGAGCGCGGCCAGCAAATAGAACGGCGAATAGGCGCTGCCGTTTTTGGCGATGGCCTGCCAGTAGGCGATCTCGCCCCAGCGCGCATCGAGTTCGAGCAGTTTGCTGCGCGTGCCGGCCGGCGTCAGCGCCGCGCCATCGTCGCTTTTCAGCGGCATCGCGCGCGCCGTTTTCGCGACGAGCGAGCGATAGCCGGGAATCTCAGTGTTCAGCCGCCGTGCGAGCGCACCCATCGCGTCGCTGTCGGCGACCTTCGTCATGTCGGTGGCGAGCGCCGCGTAAGCGGCGTCGGCGGGCGGCGTCTTGCGATCCCACTTCGACAGCGCGGCGACCGTGTTCGGCAGCGCGGCGGCGATCTCGGGGTTCTGCACCGCGCGCGTGAGCAGCGTGCCGATCGGCACGACGAACACCAGCAGCAAGAAGATCGCGAGCGGCGCGATCAGCAGCAGCGCCATCGTGCGCTTGCGCGCTTCGGCCGCCTTCAGCTCGCGCTTGAGTGCGGCCGTCGACGTCGGGGAAGAAGCGATCGTCATCGT